>CAYPYH010000113.1:0-1068 GCA_964415145.1 uncultured Gammaproteobacteria bacterium | reverse complement strand
AACTGACCAGTGAGAAGTAAGAGCACTCACCAAAAGCACAGTTGCAAATAAAAGACCCGGCCAGAGTAAGCTCTCAAATTCAACATAGACTTGCTTACGATACAAAATAATTGCCGCAATACCCGCAAGTAATACCGCCATCTCAACCATGTGTACACTCAAGATCCCAAATGCCGTTTCTTGCCCCGCCAATAATATGCTCCCAAAAATAAAGCGCGTTTGCCAAGGAAGTACAAATAAAATACCCGCCGTAACCCATGCCAAAATACTCCGCGCACTTATGCGGGCACACCAATCGTCAAACATAGTTGATTATAACTTTCTAAGTATTCTTGGCGCTTGTCATTCGCATGGAACTTTAATACCTCATCATTCAATATAACAGCCGTAGACTTATTCGCTAGCCCCGCAATGCGCGGTGTCATATGTGATTTCTGCCAAAGGCGCACGATAGATTCTGGAAGCGCCAAAAAGGGCACGTGCCATGTCTTTACCTTCCACATTTCAATGCGCTCCATACGCGCATAGGCCGGAAAATAGTGTTTCACCCAAGCATTTTGTTCCTCAAATTGTGCCCATACTTCGCTCGATCCATATACTGCGTCCACGCTCGCTACCCAAGCCGCCATATACATCGGATTAATGTCCGCCAAATCCTGCGCATTCAATTTCTGTTCCGACATAAACATACTATGGTCAAAAGCATCCGCGATCACTTCTCCAGGACGCTTATGTAAAACTTTCAACAGTGCCACAAGTAGAAACCGTACGGACCAAATACGCCCTTTTCGTGCAATAACAAGCAAATCGATATCCGAATTATTTTGCGCATACAAAAAAGGCAAACGTGTATTGCAAAGCGCCACCCCTTTCACACCAAAAACAAAACGTGCAAAACGTGTGATATACGTAAATACCTGTTTATTCTTTCGAATCGCATACAAAGCGCGCATGCGGCGCTGGTCTACACGCGCCGTCAAACTTCGCCCCGATAAACTATACAAATTATGTTTGCAGGCCACGCGTCCGCCTAAGCGCTCAATCGCCTGAACAATTTCTCCGACGGTA
>CAYPYH010000112.1:0-1102 GCA_964415145.1 uncultured Gammaproteobacteria bacterium | reverse complement strand
ATGTACCCGTTTGTCACAGCGTCAATCTGACATTTATGAATATAATGCTTAAGTCCTGGATAAGAGTTTAAATAATCACTAATGATGCGAGTAGCTTCACTAGCCTCACAATTTAGAAGCTTTGCTATCTTCCACGCACTGCTTCCATACACTACAGCTAGTGCAAAAATTTTAGCTTGCTGTCTGACCTCGGGGCGTATTTTCTTTAAATAATTGTCGTCACTTGGGTTACTACTGCAGCCTTTAACTTTGAAAACTCTAATGCCAATGGCAGAGTATAAATCCTCTCCTCTAATGAAAACATTTTGTAAATCATGGTCCCCGCATTCCTCCGCGAAGATTCTCGGTTCAAGGCTTGAGTAATCAGCATTCACTAAGCTATATCCAGGTCGAGAGATGAAACATGCCTTAATTTTATTCACATAGAATAATACTAGAGGATCTAGTCCTGCTTCATCATCTTTCTCTCTGGGAATAGTTTGAATAGCTGGTTTTGTTGCAGCATATCTGCCAGAGGTTGTGCCATGCTGCATCCAATCTGGATATACTCTAGTGCCTTTTACAACATCTAGAATACCGGAGACATACGTGCCTTCTAGTTTCGACAGCTTCCTAATATTAATGAGTGTTTGAGCAAACTCATGTTTCTTCGCCATCTCATCTAGGAAATTCTCGTCAATTTGAGGCGCGCCTTTTTTAGTTTTACTAACAGATTTCTCTTTTAACGTATCGAAAAACAAGCGTTTCAAGTGGTGTAAAGAGTGCATGTTAAATACACGAGTTTCATCTGGGGATTTACCTTTTTCCCATAGAAGTTTTTGCGCTGATTGTTTCACAGCATCTGAAACACCATTAATGCGCGCTGTGTTTATATCCATAGAGCTATCTACTAGTAGTAGAGATTTTTCAAAGGAAGTGAGACGTGCGTTGTTACCAAACTTAGCAGGATAATCTTTATCTAAAATAGCTGCTTCAATGGAGCCGATAGCAATACTTTCATGGAAAATTTGTTCATACTTTCCTATCTGAGTTTTTAGTTCGTAAGATAGATTGTGCATAGCAATCGTATCCATCTCAAATCCATTTAACCGCATTCGACAAG
>CAYPYH010000111.1:0-1121 GCA_964415145.1 uncultured Gammaproteobacteria bacterium | reverse complement strand
ATTTGAGAAATAGCCTCTTCATGCATCTGTAATTGTTCGGCAATATGAAATGCGTCAATCACGGTAATCACTTGAGTGACTTCGTATGACTGGTACAACATAGGACGCTTGGCGAATGCCTCTAAAAGCGGGATTGGATCAGCAAGACCTGTCGTTTCAATAATGACACGGTCTAAGTGTTTACCCGTTGCAAGCAGTGTAGAGAGCACCTTCATTAAGTCGCTCTTTACAGAGCAACAAATTGAGCCCGAGGCAAGTTCAATAAGCTCCTCGGTTTCGGTTGTAATCAGGCGATTATCAATTGAGATGTCACCGAATTCATTAATGATCAAAGCGATCTTTTCTTGCGTCTGTTTTAAAAATTCATTAACGAGGGTTGTTTTACCAGCGCCTAAAAAGCCGGTAATAAGGGTTACGGGTATTTTTGCCATAATTATTCAAAGTACAATTTATTTTTACGGACACGTTCAATCATTTGCTCGGTACTTTCAAGGATAGGGGACGGAAGACTGTCCAATGAAAACCATTCCCAGCGTTCGCATTTATCAGGTTCACATATACGCGGTTCGCCTTTTACGGTATTTGCTCGTACACCAAGAACCACATAATGCTTGCCTAGATCCATATAGCGCAATTCATTAGATACAGAGATTAATTCAAAGTCGCTTACATCCAATCCTGTTTCTTCTTTTGTTTCACGTTTAGCGGTTTCAAATATGGTTTCCCCAAATTCAAGGTGACCACCGGGGAATGACCATTCACCAGCACCATGCGAACCCTTGCGTAGCCCAAAAAGCACCTTTCCTTCATTATTCTGAATCATGACACCAACGCCAATTTTTGGGTATATTTTGTCCATATTTTGCAGATAGACCAATACTACCACTTTTTCCTAAAAGTAGTGTAGACTGCTCTTTATATGGAATATAGCAAAGCGTATTTTGGAGGGGGGTGCTTTTGGTGCCTAGAAGCTGGATTTAATATGGTACGCGGCGTAGGCGTGGTTACTTCGGGTTATGCGGGCGGAACCATTCCAAAGCCAAGCTATGAGCAGGTGAGCGAGGGCACTACCGGCCACGCTGAAGTAATAGAAGTGAACTATGACCCAGGAGCAGTACGGT
>CAYPYH010000110.1:0-1199 GCA_964415145.1 uncultured Gammaproteobacteria bacterium | reverse complement strand
TCTACCTATTACAATGCGGACGACTTAACTTCTATTATTTTCAATAACCCAGCAGTTGATTATCCGGCAGGGGACGATGATATAGATAACTTATACCTGTATCAAAGAGTAGGTGGTTCTTGTGCGGGATCGGGAACAGATACGCTTCTTGGAAGTATTGCGTCGGCACCATTTTTGAACACGGCAATTACAGTGACTGCTTCTGCATTTACTGCAGCTACGAACTACTGTGTATACGCGGATCTTTTGGCTGGTGCCGATGGAGGTGAGTATTTCACCATGTCAATTGATCAAAACGATGCTACCTATGCGAGCGGAACTGGTCCTACCAATGCCGACGAAGACTTTTCTGGAGGATATATTCCAGTTCAAGACCCAATCAGTGTTGTACTAGAGGCGACGTCCCTTGTACAAAGCGCATCGACTAGCTATACGACCACCTTCACAACGGGGCAGTCACTTATTTCGGGTGATAAGATCTCATTCCTATTCCCTTCAGGATATGATGTGACGGGTGCAAGTATTGTATGTACGGACGATGGCGCTGCTTCTGCGGGAACTTCAGGTATTTCTAGCCAACATGTGCAGCGCACATTGTCTGCTACAATTGCAGCTGGTTCAGAGGTGGTGTGTGTGGCGTCTGGCGTAGTGAATCCGGCTACGGTGGGAGACTATAGCGCATTTGGACTATTCACTTATCGAACAGCTGCGGTTGGTACGGTGACTACAGAATATGACAATGTGTTCACAGCGGTTACCATTACCGCAGCACCTTCAAGCGGGCATTCGGGAAATCTTACGGTTGGAAGTGACGTAGCAGTAAGTGCGCCTACGCTTACGCTTCTTACGCCAACTGCGGGTGCAAGTATGACGGCGGGATCGGTTTATATCTCATGGGAAGCTCAATCGGCTACGGCTGGATATGTGGACATTTGGTATGAATATCAAGGAGCTCGTACTGATATTAGAGAAAGAGTGAATGGATCTGCATACACGTGGACGCTTCCTTCTGCACTTATCGGTAAAGAAATTACCCTAGGTATTACGCTTACTGATCTTGTGACAGATTTAGCCGAAGATACTGCGGTAATTCAGATTGGTTCAGTGGAGTCTGCCGAGGAAGAGGTTAATCCTGCTTGCGCGGACTATGACCTTACAACGCCAGATCTTTCAGTACGTTTGTACAAATCAAATCTTTT
>CAYPYH010000109.1:0-1210 GCA_964415145.1 uncultured Gammaproteobacteria bacterium | reverse complement strand
GAAAATAAAAAGAAAATCACAAGCAGTCCAATGAACATACGGCGCAATAGCAAAATACGATGCATGCGAATGCGCCCCAAAATCTCTTCGTGTTTTTCTAATTCGATATTCATGAATCCTTACATGTTACGCACTGCTTCACGGAATTGCTCACCACGATCATACGCATTCGCAAATAGGTTAAAGCTCGCAGCCGCAGGAGACAAAAGAACAATGTCGCCTGTTGTGGCCGCAGCACGCGCCTTATTTACCGCGTCTTGCATCGTGCGCACGCCTACCTCCATAGGTATTCGCCCGCCCAACTTTGCCGCCAAAATATCAGACGCTGTCCCTTCAAAAAGCACAACATGCTTACAGGTCTTTATAATACGGTCTACCAATAAATCATATTCCCCTTGTTTATCAACACCTCCCGCAATTAGCACAATGTCGCCATCAGCCCCATAACGATCAAGGGCTGCCATCACTGATTCTTGTTGCGTTGCGGCGGTATCGTTAATGTAGGTAATTTCGTCTACTTCGCGCACCAATTCTTGGCGATCTGGCACTCCGGCAAATTCACGCAGAGCCCGCACCACCGCTTCGAGTGGCACATTGTACAAACGTGCCGCGCATACGGCGGTTAATATATTTTCTTCATTATGTACACCTTTAATAGTGGCAATACCGCTTCGTCTTTCCCGTCGCGTCTAAAGACAATATTTCCCTCTTTCAAATAACATCCGTCATGCTCCATGTATGTACGCGAACACCAAAACAACTTTCCTTTCACTTCTACTTCAAATTCCTTCAAGATCGCATCGTCATAATTAAGAATAGTAAACTGTGATGGATTTTGATATTCAAAAATGATTTCCTTGGAATGAATATAATCACCGAACGAATGATATCGGTCTAAGTGATCCGGATAAATATTCGTGAGCACCGAAACGTCAGGTCCTTTTTTCATCTCTTCGAACGCCTTTGGCATGCTTTCAAGGAGCCATGAAGAAAGCTCAAGTACGATAGGCGTTGGTTCACCACGCACAAGAAGGTCGTCCAAGAACTCGAGCGGCGATGTATTCACATTCCCCGCGATAATCGCCGCATCGTCAATATTATGAAACATCTCCCCAATAAGCTTGGTGGTCGTTGTTTTTCCCTTGGTCCCTGTTACGCACACGATTGGATACGGGCAGAAACGGAAAAACAAACTCACGTCGGACTCAAT
>CAYPYH010000108.1:0-1294 GCA_964415145.1 uncultured Gammaproteobacteria bacterium | reverse complement strand
GTCCATCTTCGCCTTCTCGCTCTCGGGCTGACGCCAGAGGTCGCGCTTGGGGCTGGCACGAAGGAGCCTCAGACGCAGATCATGACTCACCAGAGCACGGTGTTCCTTGAACGCATCGAGCATCGGGCGGACCACGAAGATCTTCACGCCCAGGATCGAGCAGATGTTGAACACGTGCTCGAGCACATACTCGTCGCCGTAGTCAGGATCCTTGATCATCCGGATCGCTTGCCTGCAGCGCAGGCCCCAGCTCATGGTGCCGTCGGCACCTTCTTCCCGGAACGTCTCCCAGCGCATGACAGCTTCTTTCCAGAACAGTCGCCAACCTCTCATCAACATGGAACCCTCCAAGAGCGTAAGCTCTATTGCCGCGTGAATTTGCGGAGAGGAAGGATACCATGAAAATGGGCTTTTGTCAATATTAATAGGCTATAAAAACAAATCAACCCCCGCACACGCAAGACACCTCGGGGGTGATTTGCGGGCGGGGGTCACGCGTGGATGGAACCCTTGCTTCCCTTGAGCATCATGAGCACGGCGATGCGACCGAGGCCCGTGGTGCTGAGGATGTTGAAGGCGAGGAACTTCTCGAACTGCCCGTCACCGAGCTCGAACAGGCCGCGGAAGACCACGAACGAGTACACGCCGCTGCGCTCCACGATCTCGCCGAACAGCCCCGTGTGGAGGGTGAGGTCGACGATCGGGAGCGCCATCACGACGACAGCGACGAACAGGAGGGCACCGAGGGCACGGATGGCGAGGGTCATGAGGACTCCTGAACAATCAAGGGCGTTTGCCCGATGTTCGGTTCCGCGTTGATTTTGCGGAGGGGAAATATAACATAAAAACGCGGTTTTGTCAATACAAAACCGCGTTTTATTGGCTAATTTAAGCTGTTTTACTTCGCTGCGTACACATTATGCATGGCGATCGCCCCTGCGTGCCCAACGCTTAGTGATTCCAGTGCAGGATTGTGCTTAATGAACACGGATTGTCCTTCATAATCTCCCATGATTCCATTTCCTTCATTTCCGAACATGAGAATTGCGTCTTTCACGCTTGCATCAAATGGCACGGCGCTTTCGTTCAATTCAAACTTCAATACCTTGCGTCCAGACTTTTGCAACAATACTTTTCCTTCTTCAATATTGCATTCGATGTTCGGTACACGGAAAGATGCGCCGGCAGATGCGCGGACTACTTTTGGAGAATACGGGTCCGCGCACTCACGTAAAATGAGTGTCGCGTCGAACGCCAATGCGAGGCGGAAAAATGCCCCTACATTCCCAGGGTC
>CAYPYH010000107.1:0-1295 GCA_964415145.1 uncultured Gammaproteobacteria bacterium | reverse complement strand
GAAAATGAAAAGACTTCTGGATTTATGCCGGTAGAGCGTAAATGGTTGGACGAACTAGAAGCACACGGGTATCACGACACCTTCCGTTTATTTGAAAAAGGGGGAGAGCATTATTCGTGGTGGGATGTAAAAACGCGCGCACGTGACCGTAATATTGGTTGGAGAATCGATTATTTTTGGGTGAGTGATGAATTGAAGGATCGTGTGAAAGGTGCGGGGATTATGAGCGATGTTTTTGGGTCCGACCATGCGCCTGTTTGGATTGAGCTGAAATAGGGGTGCGGTTTGACGTAGGCTCATTTTCTTCGTAAGATAGAATCCATTGCTATGAGTGATCAATTGAATCATATTGCTTTTATTCCCGATGGAAATCGGCGCTATGCGAAAGAGCGTGGAATGAGCTCTTTTGAAGGGCATGCTTTGGGGTATGAGCGTTTTAAAGATGTCGTACAGTGGTGTAAGGATTTGGGTATTAATGAAGTAACGTTCTGGGGATTTTCAACTGAGAATTGGAAGCGCTCAAAAGAAGAGGTTGGTTATTTGATGGATCTTTTTGTTCGCATGCTTACACGCGACTTGGCTGATCTAGCGAAGGATGGCGTGCGCGTTCGTGTCATTGGTCGTCGTACGGATTTACCTAATAATGTTCAAAAGGCAATTTTGCACGCGGAAGAATCAACCGCACATTGTACGGAGCGTTTTGTAAACCTTCTTTTTAATTACGGAGGTCGGGTTGAGTATATTGAGGCGGTAAAATCCGTTATTGCGGCGGGTGTTAAGCCAGAGGAGGTGACAGAAGAATTGGTAAAATCGCATCTGTGGTCTGCGGCGATTACCGACCCAGACCTGATCGTTCGCTCTTCAGGCGAACAGCGTCTTTCTGGATTTCTACCATGGGGAAGCACCTATTCTGAGCTTTATTTTGCTCCAATGCATTGGCCAGCATTTGAACGTAAAGATTTAGAAGAGGCGATCGAATGGTACAATGGGCGCGAGCGTCGCTTTGGGGGGAATAGCAAGCCTGCATAAGTGGCCACTGTGCCCCTTGTCAGATATGGCTATAATTGGTACACTGCCCGCACGTTCAAAGGATAAACTGCCGAAATAGCTCAGTTGGTAGAGCAACGGTTTTGTAAACCGTAGGTCATGGGTTCGAGTCCCATTTTCGGCTCCATGGGTCGATACCGAAGCGGTCAAACGGGACAGACTGTAAATCTGTTGGCTATTGCCTTCGCAGGTTCGAGTCCTGCTCGGCCCACCAGTAAAACGCTCTCAGCTTTCGCTGAGGGCTTTTT
>CAYPYH010000106.1:0-1347 GCA_964415145.1 uncultured Gammaproteobacteria bacterium | reverse complement strand
TTTACGGCTCTTAGTGGAGCAAAAGGAGGGGTTACCTTTAAGGAAAAATGGTTTGATGGAAAGGTTCAGCCATGGTTTTCTTTTGAATTAGTTAGTCAGGGCGGGCGCGTGGGTTATTATATTCGTACTCAGGAAAAGTTCCGCGATTATATTGAAGCAGCTTTTTATGCGCAGTATCCAGAAGCGCAATTCTCCTTGGTGGAAGATTATGCAGAGAATATTCCAACAGATTATCCAAATGATGATTGGGATATTTGGGGAAGTGAAATGACCTTGAAGAAAGACGAACATTTACCAATTCGTACATGGGAGTCTTTTGAGCATCAAGGTGAAAAGGATATGCGCTTGAAAGATCCGCTTCTTAATATTTTGGAAGTATTGGGGGCAATGCGTGACGGTGAAAATTTTTGCATTCAGCTTTTAGTCCGCCCGCCAGACGACCAGGATTGGACGAAGAAAGGTCAAAAAGCGATTGATAAGATGTTCGGAAAGCCAGAGCCTTCTAAAAAACCTGGAATTCTTTCTGAAAGCTTTGGTTGGTTGCCTGCCGGTGTGCTGGAACAGTCTGTGGGCATGATTATGGGTGGAGCTCCCGCAGAAAAGAAACAAGACGATTTTAAAGCATTTAAAATCACGCCATTTGAAAAGGATGTGATTGATGCGATCAATATGAAGATCACAAAAATCGGATGGTTGGCGAAAATTCGTTTTGTGTACTATGCAAAGAAAGAAGTGATCCGTAAGGGAACGGTGGCCCCAATGGCAAAGGGTATGTTTGCTCAGTTTACGCACCAGAGTTTGAATGCGCTTGCGCTGACGCCAACGTCAACGCCGCAAGACGATTATCCTTGGCAAGCATGGGCGATGCCGGGGCGTCAGCGCCTCTTGGCTTCAAAGTACAAGAATCGTAGCTTTGGATCTGGGGCGACGGCAAAAATTATGAATGTGGAAGAGCTGGCAACTTTGTGGCATTTCCCGTCGGCCGACGCACGTACACCGGTGCTTACAAGTGTGGGAGCGAAACAATCAGAAGCTCCAATCGAATTGGGCTTTGCACTTCCAATGGCGCCAATTTTGCAAAACCTCAATCGTTCAACGGAAGATGGTTTTGGAAAGAAAACGCAATTACCTTCACGTAAACCACTTTCCGTTCCAGGGGTGCGTACGGCGTATCGCCACGAAGATGAATTGGCAAATTCAGCGATGGTTTCGGTGCCTGTGGAAAAAGCGCCCGTTATGGCGCCAAGCGTACAGATTCCTGCGCATGTGGCATCAAAGGGTCCTTCTATTGCCGTGTCGGTTCCGCAAGCGACACTTCCTTTCTTGCCTCAAGATGACCGCGCGCAT
>CAYPYH010000105.1:0-1417 GCA_964415145.1 uncultured Gammaproteobacteria bacterium | reverse complement strand
AGCGCGAAGAGGTAGAGAAAGAACTGCAAGCGGTACAAACACAGTACTTCACCCATGCATGGTGGGATTTAAAACATATTCTTGGTACACACCAAGAAGCGCTCGCGAGTGAACGGGCAAAAAAACAGAAAATTGAAGGCGATTTAGTACAAGCGGACGAATTACTTGCCGGACTTCAACGTGCTTTGATTGAAAAAACAAAAACCGCCGAAGAACGTATTCGCAAAGAACAAGGCGCATACCGTGCGATTCAGCAAGAACTTACGAGCTCCGAACGCGCCGTCTTAGAAGTAGAGCGTGAGATTGAACTCGACAAGGTTCGTTTTCAAACCAGCTGGGCGCCGCTTCCTTTGAGCGAAATCATTGGCGAACTTGAATCAATCCATAAGGCACACATTGATTGCGGTCAACAAATCGGTACGAATACAAGTGATTTGGATGCAATCCAGGCACAAATTAGCGCCCTCACTGCACGTATTGGAACCCTCCATAAAAAGCTTGTAAAACCAAATACGGAGGACTTTGAAGCCTCACCTGCACTTCTTGCAAGACTCGAGACCACAAAGGCAAACCTTGAAATTGCCAAAGAAAAGCTCTCTGCACACAGCAAAACAGAGCAATCTGGAAGCGCACAAAAAACCGAGGAAGATAATAGTAATTTCCTTGAAATGCAGAAAAAGAGTCGTGCGCTTCAAACACAGATTCACGAAACAGAATTGCGCATGCACCGTGTGGAAATTGAGATCACTAAAGCAGACACGCAATTTGCAGCCCTTGAACGTGAAATCCAAGAACTTGCCCCTAGCCTAAGAGAGGACATTGCGAAAGAAGCACCAACTGATACATTAGCTAATCCCGAAGAATTGCGCATGCGCATGATGAAACTCATACATAAGCGCGACATGATCGGAGGTATTGAAGGAGATGTTGCCAGCGAATACAAAGACGTTGCGGAAAAGTTCACCTTCCTAAAAAGCCAATCAACCGATCTAGAATCTGCAATCGATTCGGCGAAAAAATTAGTAAAGGAGCTCGATGAACGCATTGAAAAGCAAAGTGAAAAAGTTTTCAAAGACATTCGCAAGGCATTCCAAACCTATTTCCAAGTACTCTTTGGCGGCGGTTCATGTGACTTAGTACAATTAACCGATACACCACATGAAGACGAAAATGACACTGCCCTTGGACGCGCACTCGAGGAATTAGCGGAAGATAATGCACATGAACTTGAAGTAGATGCCTCGGGTCACATTGTGGGGGTAGAGATTACCGCAACGCCACCGGGCAAAAAGATGAAGTCTCTCAATCTTCTTTCGGGTGGAGAAAAAGCCATGACCTCAATCGCACTTCTATGCGCGATTATGTCGGTCAATCCGTCCCCATTCGTAGTATTGGACGAAGTTGACGCGGCGCTCGA
>CAYPYH010000104.1:0-1432 GCA_964415145.1 uncultured Gammaproteobacteria bacterium | reverse complement strand
TTCGCATCACCACTAACGGAACCTATGACTGTTCTTCGCTCCTTGTGATTCCTCAACTTGGATTTGAAAAAACGCTCCCTGCAACCGGAACGGAAAAGATAGCGATAAGCGCGGCACAGGCTACAGGCACGCTCCAAGGGCAATGCGGAATGGCGATGTACACGTTTCAAATCGTATTTGAATAAAAAGATGCCCAGCGTGCACAAGGCGCGCTGGACGAAGATGGGTCACTGACAGGTGTAGGTCTCGGTGTCCGAGCTGTGACGGTAGTCGTGGTCATGCTGGGTCTCGTACCACTCACGCACATCGTACTCGTGAGCTTGATCGTACGAGTGTCTCAAATCCCCCTGATGTGCACAATCGTAATTGTGCATCGGCTGCGGTCCATACGGGCCCATCACCATATGGCCACACGGACCACAGTGCTGACATGGAACGGCGTGCGAACAGGACGCGCGGTGCTGACAGCTGACCTGTTCGGTACGACGCACCTTGTGAACACATGCGGTCTCATGCGTACACCTCACCTCACGCGTACACTGTTGGGATTCACTTTCTTCCTCATCGGTACTGTCGCCATCAAGAAACACGTAGGAGTTCTCGAAGGCACGGGAGACGGAAGACGACGAGTCGTTCAGCCCAGCGATCGCCGCAGCGGCACGCTCTTCGCGTGTACCGTGCGGATCAGATGACTCCTCCCAGGCGTCACCCTTGGCATAGAACGAACGAATGAAGCCACTGACATCTCGGCCAGCCGCCGCCTTGCTACGCATGTACCAGCCGGCCAGGTAGTCTGCCTGCAACTCACGCTGCTTGGTGCGCATGCTGTACTTGGTACGATCGCACTGGTAGATGTGCGCGAACTCGTGCGCCATGATTCCCGCAACTGCAAGCGGACCGTACTCCATCGTCCACAGCTCCTGACGCAGAAGCTCGAAGCCGATGTAGACCCGCTTGTAGTCACAGAAGGCCAGCGCATTGGGCCCCTCCGCTTCGACGAGGGCGTAGATCTCGGGATGAACCCCGAAGGACGAGTTGATCATACTCGCCTCCTCGCGGATCTTCTGATCCAAACCTGCACTGCCGGTGGTGTTGAAGATAACCCCCTGCGGGGTTGGCTGTTGGGCCATTGCCTGGCTATTGCCGGCAACGAGCCACAGCATGATCACAAACAGGTAGCGAATCATGTTGCCCTCCAAGGCGACGTAATGGTACAAGAATTCCCCACAAAAGCAAGACCAGCTCCTTGTGCCAATCTAAAGAAAAGGCTAAGAAATAATAATTAAAAACTGTCGAGGAATGCAAAAGCCCGGAACCATATGGTTCCGGGCTTTTACTTGGTCACCTCCTGTTCCTTACTGTAGGAACAGGTTGCGATGGTTCCGAGACATGGATTCGAACCATGATTCACGGCTTCAAAGGCCGCTGTCCT
>CAYPYH010000103.1:0-1466 GCA_964415145.1 uncultured Gammaproteobacteria bacterium | reverse complement strand
CCCAAGAGCTTGCGCTTTCGGGGTTGTGCGATCGCGTACTGGTGGTTCCGTGTGGTGCGCGGCCCGACAAGCCCGATTTCATTTCGGGTGAGCATCGCTTTGCGATGGCGCGGTTGCTGTGCCAGGGGATCACGATCGGTGCCCATAGGGTTGCCCTTAGTGGTATCGACGTTTTTCACGAGCGGTACACGACGACCATTGATCTCATGCGCCAGCTCGACGAGATGAACTCGTTGGCACAGCATCAGATCGTGATCGGGTCCGACCTGCTCCTGTCACGCCCCGAGTTCGGTGGGCGCTGCGATATGGAGACGTGGGAGGAAGGCGACAAGCTCATGACTCAGTGGCCGCACTTGATCTTGAGGCGGCCTGGAGTTGCAAGCGAGAACCTGCGCCTGCCGCGTCGCTACGATTTCGTAGACGCAGAGTTCCCGGACATTTCGTCGACCGAAGTGCGTGCACGCATCGCGCGTGGTGAGTCGATCGAAGATCTCGTACCTTCCAACATCGCTCGCTACATCAAGACCCACAACCTCTACCGCAAGGAGTGACTCATGCAAATTGAAATCAATGAGCGCTCCGTCTTGGTAGACGGAGCGCCTGGAGTGAATGTCGAAGCGGTAGCTGCCTCGAAGAAGTTTCGAGATTGGGTGGCCTCACTCGATCCGCAATTTATCGTCGAGCGCATCACGATCACATGGGTGCACTGGTTTCATCGTCAGGGGCACGTGCCAACGGTTGGTTTTTGCACTTTCAAGGTGCAGGCGACACCGGAAAGTATTCCTGCCTCGGGTGTCATTTTCGCACGCGGTCACTCGACTGGGATTTTGATCGAGCTTGAGTGCGAAGGGGAGGTCTACTTTCTCATGACTGAACAGGCACGCTTGGCGGTTGGGTCAGCTGGCTTTATCGAGATCACCGCAGGGTCGCTCGATGAGTCTGGTGACTTTGTGGGCACTGCGGCACGTGAGGTTCAAGAAGAAGCGGACTTCCACATTCGCGTGCAGGACCTTGTGCCCCTCACTTCGGAGCCTGTTGCTCTGTCGCCGGGCGCTTGTGACGAACGCATGGGACTCTTCCGCTACCGTCAGAAGATCTCGCGTGTTGACCTTGATGCACTTCGCGGCAAGCTCACAGGGCTTGCGTCAGAGGACGAAGCGATCACGCTTCGTGTGCTCACACGCGCAGAGGCATTTCGTGTTCCAGACGCCAAAACGCTCTTGGCCCTTCTGCTCGCGGGACACATTCGTCCGCACTAGCACTTGGTTCCACTGGCAATGTGGTACGCGCATTGCCGACTTTCTTGGACCGCTCTTCAAACCCTGAAGGGCGCGCCAAGCTAAGTCCCGTATCCTTCTGGAGATCGTCATGACCTCGTCTGTTCTTATCGACTACATCATCGGAGCCCTGCTGGGACTCATGCACGGAGACCGCCTTGGTCTACCGTGGGAGATGCAGAGGTCTCG
>CAYPYH010000102.1:0-1600 GCA_964415145.1 uncultured Gammaproteobacteria bacterium | reverse complement strand
CCAGAAAGACCCGTAAAACAAATGAGCTGATTGCGCGGGAGCTCAAGGTTAATATTTTTCAAATTATGCTCCCGCGCTCCCTTGATTTTAATTTTATCTTGCATATTTTAGTGCTTTTCTATAAAGTACGGCCAGATCTGGTTCCTTCAAGTTCCAGGCAAGTCGCCTGAGCGTCAACCCCGCTCATTTCGGAGGTGCCCGTGCCTCTTTCTTGTGGAGTTGGTGGTGTCAGTGGCATTTTTGGTGAGCCTTGTCAGTGCCCAGGAACGCGTACCACATGGGGCTGGGAGGAGCTTCTCCGGAAGCCACCCCTTCAAAGCCCTCGACCCTCGCCTCGTGCGCTGGAGGACGAGATCGGTATGCCCATCTGGCCCGACAAGATCACGGAAGATTCCACAGGGCCCTGGTCCTGAAGCACATGGTCCGTCAAGGACCGCTACGGACCGGGGCCCGACGCCCCCTCGCATAAGTGGGATTAGATACCCCACACAACGAGAAATGCACCTACATGATCCCGTCCTACCATTACTAGTCCTTTTGCGCTCTGCCCCAAGAGCACACATCCCATCTGATCGCGTGCAATGAATCTGCAGTTCTGACATGAGACATCACTTCGCGTTTCACGCGACGCGTTCCCTCTCCTCTGTCATCGAACGAGGTAGCACGTGCTCCTTACTCCTCCCACCAGATTGCGCTAGGTGGCGAGGGGTTCTTTTTTTTATTTCTTCTTTTTCTTTTTGAGCGCCTTCAGTTCACTTTCTAGCTCTACAATTTGATCTCGCAATAATGCCGCTGTTTCGAAATTGAGATTCGCGGCCGCTTCTTCCATCTCATACGTTTTTTCTTTGATCACTTCCTTAATCTCATGCGGTTCCGCAATCATTTCGAGTTTCAATACTTTCTTAGGATCCGATGTCGCCATATCGTGGCCGAGCATATCACTAATGTCTTTGATTGCTTTGATAATCGTCTGCGGTGTAATACCGTGCTCAATATTATAGGCATGTTGAATTTCGCGGCGGCGCGCTGTTTCACTTAGTGCCTTGGTAAGCGAACCGGTCATCACATCGGCGTACAGCACAACTTGCCCGTTCACATTGCGCGCCGCACGACCAATCGTTTGAATGAGCGACATTTCACTGCGCAAGAATCCTTCCTTGTCGGCATCGAGAATCGCCACCAATGTTACTTCTGGTAAATCGAGTCCTTCACGAAGCAGGTTTACTCCCACAACGACATCGAAAATCCCACGTCGTAAATTGGTTAAGATTTCAATGCGTTCCAGCGTTTCCGTGTCTGAGTGCACATATTGCACTTTCACGCCCAAGTCTTTCAAATACTCTGTAAGATCTTCTGCCATCTTTTTGGTAAGCGTCGTTACAAGCGTTCTTTCGTTTTTCGCCACTCGGTCTTTAATGCGCACCATTAAATCTTCTACTTGACCCTTATACTCATCCTTTTGCGTCACCGGCATCACAATTGTTTCTGGATCAAGTAGTCCTGTTGGGCGCACAATTTGCTCTACAATTTGTTCAGAATGAGCATATTCATACGGACCCGGTGTTGCTGACACATAAATCGTTTGCCCTGTACGCGCTTC
>CAYPYH010000101.1:0-1632 GCA_964415145.1 uncultured Gammaproteobacteria bacterium | reverse complement strand
TATCGAAACTTGAATAAATTGTCACCTTCTGGCAATATATGCCTTGTCCGTCACATTGGGCCGGGGTGGTGGAATTGGTATACACGCATGACTTAGGATCATGTGCCGTAAGGTGTGCAGGTTCGAGTCCTGTCCCCGGTACCACAAAGAGCTTCAATCTAAGGATTGGAGTTTTTTGTTTTATAAAACAAAAGCTCTGACTGGCGAGTCAGAGCTTGGCGGAACTTTAGATTTTTTCTCCGAAGGTGGCTTTTAATTGTTCTTCCCACCATTTCTTTACTTCTTCCACATGAGCCTTGGGCCCAAGCTTGCGTAGACGTGCAATCTTTTCTACGTGTAGCGCATGATGCTTTTTAAGGATTTCCGCGTCTTTAAGCGCGAGCAAATCATACTTTGTTGCAAGATCTTCTTTTTGTTTTAAGAACGCAGGATCTGCATAGCGGTTTGCTGTTTGATCGAAATCGATTCCAAGCACGCGAGAACCTTTTCCAAATACGCGCGTAGCCATTTTTTGCATACGTGCGGTGCGAGTGTATTCACAAATCACAATCGCATTCATTTCCAGGATCTCTTTTTTGAGTAAGAGATTTTTCGTGAGGAGTAATTGCTCGAGGGCAGAAAGAGGACCTTGTTCTGCAATCAATTTCCATTTCTTAGCAACTGGTTTTACAGACTCGCGTGCACAAAGCTCTTTGAAAAAACGCATCATTTCGCCCGCTTCACTGCGCTTATAGGGCTTAAACATGTCCGTTTTACCACCAGCAAAGACAATCACCGGCGCTTCAATTTTTTGTTCGGTCACAATGTCCCAAATCTTATTAAATGCAATTTTGAGATAAAAATCGTAATTTGCATCTTTCATGATGTCTTTTGGAACTCCGTAGCCTGCAATAAGAAAAACTGTTTTCATACGGGGGAAATGGTATCACCCCAATGCGTACTTGCCTAGACGACGCCTCTCACTTATGACACAGTACTCTTCGTATGCGAATCGTATTGGTGCACGGGTATAAATCAAGCAGTAAAGGGCAATTCTTTCCCTGGTTAAAAGACGAACTTCGCCGTAAGGGTCACGAAGTAGTAGCACTTGATTTTCCAAATCCTGAAATGCCTGAGTCCGAAGAGTGGTTTAAGCTTCTTTCTGACGAAATTTGTCCGCTTACCGAAGACGATATTTTAGTGGGGCACAGTCTTGGGGGAGCGATGCTTTTGCGATTTTTAGACAATGCAGAGGCGCGGACACTGCCAAAAGGTGTGGTTACAGTGGGCGCTCCTTGGTTTATTAATCACGAACAGCTTCGTTCATTTTTCCCTATGGACTTCGACTATGAAGTGATTATGTGGAAGGCAAAGTTGTTTACTGTGATTCATTCAAAAGACGATAAAGTTGTTCCGTTTGATCATGCGGAAAAATATCAAAAAATGCTTCACGCAAACCTTGTTGAAACGCAAAGTGACGGACATTTCCAAGGAGAACAATATCCAGTGATTCTGGAAGAGATTCAGAAAATAATTGATGCGCAAATTGAATACGCGCCGGGGGAGAGCTTGAATGATCAATTTTCAGGACTTCACTAAGCTATGTTTACGGGACTTATTGAGGAAGTTGGTGAGGTTGTGTGCATTGAAGGG
>CAYPYH010000100.1:0-1678 GCA_964415145.1 uncultured Gammaproteobacteria bacterium | reverse complement strand
AACCAAATGGCAATCAAGCTAAGCACCGTCACCTGCGTAGTAAACGCCTTGGTGGACGCAACCGCGTGTTCGTAGCCGGCGTTCAAATACACACCGCAATTTGTAGAACGTGCAATAAGCGAACGCACGCGGTTCACAACAGAGAAAGCAGGAATCCCTTTTTCTTGCGCACGCACGAGCGCTCGGTGTACATCTTTCGTTTCACCGGATTGTGAAATCACCAAGAGCCCTGCGCCTTGTGGCGCAAAGTGTGCGTCGGTTAATTCTGAAGCGTCGATTACCTGCACCGTTTCAAATGCGTGTAAGTCGCGCATCAATTGCGAAGCGTATAGCCCTGCATGAAATGATGTTCCGCAAGCGGCAATCACCAAATGCTTGATTGTAAGAAGCGTTTCTTCTTGCGCATCAAGTCCTCCTAGCTTCACATTTAGATCATCCGCAAAGCGGCCTCCATGATTGAGTGCGCGCGACATCGCTTCGGGTTGTTCAAAAATTTCCTTGATCGTCCAGTGTGGGTATGGGTCTGGTGAGGTTGGAATTTCTTCTTCGGGCATGGTTTCGATACGTTCCAAATTCACGTCGGCCGCAAGCGCGTCCACGATTACAATCTCACCATCTTTAAGTGCAATATAATCTTTTGTGTACTGCGCGAATGCGGTTGGTTCAGACGCAATAAACATTTGTTCTTTTCCAACACCAATTACAATAGGGCTTCCATTGCGCGCCACATACAAATGGGTGGGTTCGCCGGTATGCATGACCGCCAATCCCCACGTTCCACGTAAACGTTCGATTGTTTTTTGCAAAGCCTCACGCATGGCGAGCCCTTCGTCCAAGTACGCTCCCAATAGCTGCGCGATCGATTCCGTGTCCGTTTCAGACTCAAATACAATTCCTTTCGCTTCTAACTCGCGACGTATATCTCCCGCATTTTCAATCACACCATTATGCACCAAAGCAACACGCTTTTTCATGTCCGTATGAGGATGCGCATTTTCGTCGGTCTTCCCACCGTGTGTTGCCCAGCGTGTATGCGCAATTCCAATGGAACGCCCATTGTGGGCTTGCGACGCCGCTGCTAATTGCGCAAGCGCATCGCTCACTCCAAGGCTCGCAAACTTTGTGACATCAATCGTGTCGCTTGGCGAAAGCGTCGCCAAGCCCGCCGAGTCATACCCGCGATTTTCTAAAATAGTAAGCCCCGCCAAAAGCACTTCGCGCGCCATCGGCTTTTTTCCAACGTACCCAACAATTCCACACATATTTATTTTTCTAATTCGAATCCAGCTGCCGCCCAAGCCATTGCTCCGCCCTCCACATTTACGGTATTTTTTAATCCAATTGCCTCTAAACGTCCGCATGCCTGTGCACTTCGTCCCCCACTCTTACAATGTACATAGACCGTTTCATACTGAGCTAATTCACTTTGTGCATCTTCAATCGTGTCTACAATACGATTGACCGCTCCTGGAATATGACCCGATTCAAATTCTGCCGGTGTCCGTACATCAATAATAAGTTCCTTTTGAGGGTCGAGTGCCGAAAGGTGCGCATAAAGCGTTTCAACTGTGATTGTTTGCATAGCGTATTCATATTATCAAAGTTGACAGACCTCGGCCATTTCGATACTATTTGCCCAGTAAATTACGCCGCGGTAGCTCAGTTGGTAGAGCGCATC
>CAYPYH010000099.1:0-1756 GCA_964415145.1 uncultured Gammaproteobacteria bacterium | reverse complement strand
TCTCCGCCCCATTGCCATCCGTACTTTTTGAAGGTTGTAACGACGAAATCGTTGGCAACAATCGTGCCCTTGGCCTGCGTGTCATAGATGAGTCCTGGCGGAGAAGAAATGCCTTCCGACGTAAAGTAGGGATTTTGCATTGGGTTAATGTCGAGCGCACGACCGGTGGCATGATTCGAAAGACGATCGGTTCCCGCAATGACGCGATAATTAAACGCAGAAGAATTATTGGCACTCATGGAAGCGACATCGTCCCAGTTATAGGTGACGATTGGCATTATTTTTTGAATAGGGAACTGATGATTTGCTAACGCGGTGAATATTTCCTGTACTTCTTGTGCGAGTTCTTCATGAATGAGAAATTGTCCAGTGTGGATTTGATCATCAAAGCCAAAATAGGGAACTTCGACAAGAACGATGGTGTCTCGAATGTATTGGGGCGCTTGGGTTCCATGCAGTGCTTCGGTGAGATTCATATTGAAATCATAGTAGCATATCCTGATCGTTTAAATGTGCATATAAAAAGACCTCCGCAGCGAGGTGCGGAGGAAGGGGCTACGAGGGCGATATAGGGCCACACATGATCACACGTTCGTCGGGAACGCGTACGGGCACATTGTTAATCACCTTGTCCGACAAAACGTGCTGGCGTGCAATGATCGAAAATGCACGTGCGAGGTAGATGTCTTGGATGATTGTTTGTGCAACGGAAGTACGTACAACGGCCTTAGTGTAATTATGCTGTAGTGCATACGCTTCGCGTGCCGCGATCAGCATATGTGCCACCCCCAGTCCGCGGTACTTGGACGCCACGAACAGCTCGGCGTAATAGTAGGTGCTTGCATGCGTTTTGGCCTCAAGTAGATCGTGCATGTCGGTACGATGGCTAAATCCATAGCCAACTGCCGCACCGACAATCGCATCACCTTCGCGTGCAATGACGATCACTCCATGGGACTTTGTAAGAGCTTGGCGCAGGTCGTCCTCGACCTCGCCTGCCAAGAAGGCCTCGTACCAAGGGGGCTCGGCAAAGCAGTCCTTGTAGGTCTGCGCGAGTTGTGGAATGAACGGAGCAATATCCGTTCGAGAGTTGAAGATTTCTGTGTGCACGAGAATACCTCTTTGTGATGGAATGCATTATGCACTCCTTTCTAATCGTACGTACGAGCAGAAAGGAATAAAAAATACCCCACCGTTGCGGGTGAGGTATTTGTATAATTCAAAACCTCACCCACTATGCGTGGGCGTGATGTGAATCCGCACTACTTACTAAAATAAAAGCCTCAATACCAATTGCGTACTCAGCGCGCGGGAAAAGAATATAGGTATCTTCTTGTGCGGTTATTTTAGTTTCGCCGTCGATTGCAATCACAGTATTTTTCGGAATAAAATCTAGTGTTTTAAACGGTGCTGTAAATTTAAATTCATCTGTCTTTTTCTTGTACATAATATTCGCAGCGAGTACGATTTGCGATGTATTTCGCTCCATTGTAGCGCCATCAATGCAATTAAAATATTGCAAAAATTGCGTGGCTATTTTTATGCCCACCTGTGCCATTTGTTCAGAAAGATTAACCGAACCAAGTTCAACACAAATTCCAACTTTACCTTTGAGGTACATATATCCTTCACTGCCGCCCGGTTCTGTTGCGGTAAAGCCGCCAATACGGAAGGGGATATCAAGTGCTCTTGCGATGTCGTCACAATTGTTTTCGCAAATAGCAAAAGCGGTCGTATTTGGTTCGGTGTCATTGTA
>CAYPYH010000098.1:0-1775 GCA_964415145.1 uncultured Gammaproteobacteria bacterium | reverse complement strand
CATACCCACTTTTGCACCTTCCGAACCAACTCCACTAGCCGCACCAGCAGCTACTCCTCCCGCGGCACCGCCTGTTTCCAATGAATCTGAATCAGAATCTGCGTCAATATCGGTATCGGTAGCGACGCCCACCGTATCGCCGCTCGCCATCCAACCCGCAGCACCTTCGTACGCACCAGATGCAAGAGAAGCAAGTTTTTCTGGAGCTCCAATCGTCGTATTATAAATGCTCTCGCCCATATTTGCACCGAGCGTCTCAAGTAACCCATTCTTACTCACCGCCTCAAAGAAACTATGAAACTGTTCCGTTGGCTGTGAGGCGCCACTCGCTGCCATTGCACCAAATGCCGCCAATCGAACCACTTTTCCGGCCGCGCCAATAAATCGTAATCCTTTTGCTTTTTTATCCCCATCACCTTGAAGCGCGAGACCCATCCCCATCTCTGTAGCCGAGTCTAAAAATGCTTTTTTCAGCACATCGGCAAATGCCGCCTCATCTCCTTTTTCCTTCAACTCCGTGCGTGCTTTGGAATATGATTCTGCAGCAGAAATCGCCAAATACATCCCCCCTCGCACCGCGGTCAAACCTGCGGCGGTAGCCGCCGTATTCACCGCCTCACGCGCCAAAAGAGCACCCGTCACACGCTCTTGAATCATTGAATTAATCAATCCCATTACTTCGTCCATACGAGCATGATCAATACCCTGTCGTGCAGCACGGTCTTCTTGCATCACATCATTAACCTTCTCCAGTAATTCTTTTTTCTGCTT
Source organism: uncultured Gammaproteobacteria bacterium (assembly GCA_964415145.1). Taxonomy (GTDB): domain Bacteria; phylum Patescibacteriota; class Patescibacteriia; order UBA9934; family UBA9934; genus CAYFMS01. The sequence continues at coordinate 1,004 of CAYPYH010000098.1, read as the reverse complement.
CGTTGTTAAATGTAGCGACGATTCAACGCGACTCTGTATACGCGAAAATCGAATTCCCAATTCCTCCGTCATTGAACCCTCAGGAGTTGGAAATTCGTCTATAGACAGGAGCTGATCTTGAATAAACTCACCCAACTCGCGACGCTCTTTTGCGGTAAAGTAATTTTGTGAGAGACCCGCTGTTGCTTCATAAGCCAACTTCCACCCCCCAAGCGATGCCGCAAGCATCACGCCCGCTTCTGCTGTACGCAACCCTAAAGAACCAACCGTCTCTAAACGACTTTCAGACGCCACATCTTGGTCCTTTTCACCACGCAAATGACGCCCAGCAAAACGCTTTGCGCCCTCTTTAAAATTATTAAACCATCCCCCCTTCTTTTTGTCTGAAGAAAGCTCAGAAGTCTCACCCGCGGCAGACTCTCTTAACTCAGCATCCATCTGGTCCGCTGTCTTAAAAACCTCCGGAGCGGCGCTTGTATCGTCCAAAATATCCTTGAGTGTGGCCTCTGATTCCGCCACCTTGCGCGCTTCAACACTGGCCGCATATTCTTGCATGACAGGAATCTTGCTCAAATATTTTTCATACATGTCTACATATTCCGTACCCTCAATAGGGGCACCTCCATATACACCTGCCTGATCATAATATTCCACCGCAGGTGTTGTTAATGCCCCTCCTCGTACCCAAGACTTGCGCACACCTGTTGTTTGAATTGGACTCTTATCTTCAATGCCACCTATCCACGAACGCCCGTCCTTATCTCGACAAAACATATAGCGCAATGTTCCATCATTAGACTCGAATACCTCATGCACCACTTCTCCGTGCATCTTTGTATTTTGCGTAAAACTAAATAATGGCTTTTCGAAATCTGGAGACTGCTCTTTAGACAGAGTGATCGTCTCTGGCTTTGTAAGATCGCCTGCTTCGTCTGCCGTGTAATCTACTCCCTCCAACTTCTTTCCCTCATTATCCGTTGTCACAAAGTACGTGGAATCTTTCT
>CAYPYH010000097.1:0-1778 GCA_964415145.1 uncultured Gammaproteobacteria bacterium | reverse complement strand
GACGAATATCAAGACACCTCTACCGCGCAGCTCAATTTACTTTTGAATCTACTTCCCGAAGAGGAGCCGAACATCTTCGTGGTGGGGGACGATGACCAGTCAATCTATTCATTTCAAGGTGCCAATATTCGCAATCTCAAACGATTCTTTACGCTTTTTGGTAACGCACAAACCGTAGTACTCAAAACAAATTATCGTTCAAAGCAAGAAATTGTTTCGCTTGGAGCCGAAATCATTACCCATTCTAATCAGCGTATTACGGACATTGTGCCAGGGCTTTTAAAATCGCTGATTTCGGCCCATACGGACCCAGGGAATATTGAGGCTTTCAAAACGGATACCTGGGACCAAGAACAACATGAAGTGATTACGCGCATTCAAGAGCTTTTGGCGAAAGAAGTGCTACCGGGGGAAATTGCCGTGATTGCGCGCGAACATGCACACCTGATTGATATCGCCGCACACTTACAGTCACTGAATATTCCCGTTCAATATGACTTCCATGCGAATATTTTAGAATATCCACCGATTCAAATCCTGATTCATATTTGGCGCTGCATTCACGCGATTCAATCGCTTAAGCTTAGATATGCCGAGGAGGAATTCTTTGCCTTTATAAAACATGAAGCATTCCACATTCCCATTAGTGATTTATTTACGATTCGTAACGTGTCGATCAAGCAAAAGGAAACCATTTTCCATGAATCAGTGTACAGCCAGGCTTCGCCTGCACTTAAAGATTTGATTGCATCGCTTCTTCATTTCGCGCAGGTAACCGTCGGCTCTTCATTTGAACGTATTCACGAAGGACTGATTACACTTGAACGTTCAGAGGATAATTGGCCTTGGTTTGCGCAAGCATTCTTGAACGTGCAAGAAAAACCAGATTTGGAAACGATCTTTGCGCTACGCAATCTAATTTCTTCGATTCGCAAACATTATCAACAAGGATTTATCGATCTAGAGCAGGCGCTCGGCTGTATCGATGCATACAAGCAGGCGGGGCGGGGGATTTCCCTTACCGTTCCAGGGCATAAGGCGGACCATAAAATTCATTTGCTTACCGCACACGGTTCAAAAGGATTGGAATACGAACATGTCTTTATTGTAAGCGCTAATGACGCAACTTGGTTTTCGCGCAAGAATCACGGAAAGATTAGTTTGCCATTTATTATTCCAGATCAATACATTCATGATGAAAATGAATCGGTGCGCCTTTTATACGTGGCGATTACACGCGCAAAAAAGGCGCTCACCATTTCGCGCCACGCATATGACGAAAAAGGAAATGAGCTTTTGCCTGCACGCGCACTCAATCTAGAAGAAACAGCGATCGTTGCGCCAATTACGCCTCATATTATTGGCCCAAGTTTGCAAATCCTTCAGTCGGATGAAGATAGTATTTTAAGTACCGCACTCGAAGGATTCACACTCACCGCAACTCACGTAAATGCATTCGTAGACGTTCTTCAAGGTGGCCCTGAGCATTTTAAATGGAATACACTTTACCGATTTCCTACGCCAAAATCATATTCGGCAGCATACGGAACATTGGTGCATGATACGCTCACCGAACTGTATCAACATAAACTGAGTGAAAGTCAGGCTCGTGCACTTTTTGCGGAAAAACTAGAATCGTCATCGCTCGACGCACGCGAGCGCGAACGTGCGCAACATGCCTTCGATACTTCATTTGCAGAGTTCTTCACAAGCATTGTTGCACCCGAACTCAAAGCGGATCCTACATTCTTCTTGGAATATCCCGTACATTCGCATGT
>CAYPYH010000096.1:0-1903 GCA_964415145.1 uncultured Gammaproteobacteria bacterium | reverse complement strand
TGCTTTGTGGGCGAGCTTTCAAACTGCCCTCGCAAGTTGGGATCGAGTACATGAAATCTTGGTCATGGAGAATGATCTTCCGATTCTCACGAGTACGACCGTAAGCGATAATGACGCCATATTGGAATTTAAAAATGTTAATTTTACGTATCCGGATGGTAAAGAAGTATTACATCACATTAATTTAAACTTAGAGAAAGGGAAGACCTATGCTTTGGTGGGTCCAACCGGAGGTGGTAAAACGACAACCGCTTCTTTGATGGCGCGATTGTATGATCCAACCACAGGTCAGGTATTATTGGGCGGAAAAGATATTCGTGCATTTTCAGATGAAGAAAGAACAAAGAAAATTGGTTTCATTCTGCAAGAACCAATTTTGTTCACGGGGACGGTCAGAGATAATATTCTTTATGGTAATGAGGAGTATGCGTCTCATAGTAATGAACAGATCAAGGCTGTAATTCATGAGGCCGGATTAGAGAAATTGCTAGAACGTTTTGATGAAGGGTTGGAAACGAAGCTTACGGCGAGTGGTGATGCGGTGAGTCTTGGACAAAAGCAGTTGATTGCATTTATTCGAGCCGTTCTTCGTAATCCGGAAATATTAATCTTAGACGAAGCAACCGCGAACATAGATACGGTAACGGAGCAGCTTTTGGAGGAGATTTTACGTAATTTGCCGTCGAGCACAACCAAGGTTATCATTGCGCATAGATTGAATACTATTAAAAATGCTGATGAAATCTACTTTGTGAATGCGGGTGAAGTGATCCGTGCGGGGTCAATGGACCATGCACTCGAAATGTTATTGCATCACAATAAGAAGAGCTAAGAGTACTAATATGAAAGGTGCCGATAAAAGAAAGGTTCTTGTAGGGATGAGTGGTGGCGTTGATTCAAGCGTCACGGCTTTATTATTGCAGCAGCAAGGATTTGAAGTGATCGGTGCATTTATGAAAAACTGGTCCGAGGCGGATGACTCGGCCGAGTGCTCGTGGCGTGTAGAACGTCGTGACGCAATACGCGTTGCTGCTCAATTAGACATTCCTTTGCATACTTTTGATTATGAAAAGGAATACCGCGCGGAAGTATATGAATATATGATTCGCGAATACCAAGCGGGGCGTACACCAAATCCAGATGTGCTTTGCAATAAGTACATGAAGTTTGGATATTTACTTCGTGAAGCGGACAAATTGGGTTGTGAGTTCTTTGCCACAGGGCACTATGCTCGTGTAGAAAAGGATTCGGAAGGTGTGGCACATTTGTATGCAGGGGTAGATGACAATAAAGATCAAAGTTATTTCTTGTGTCAGCTTGAGCAGCCTGTTTTGCAAAAGGCACTTTTTCCAATAGGTCATTTACCAAAACCAAAAGTACGTGAAATTGCTCGTGAATTTAATTTGCCTGTTGCAGACAAAAAGGACAGTCAAGGGATTTGTTTCGTGGGGAAGGTTGCGATGCAATCATTTTTAGAAGAGCGTATCCCGCCACACCCAGGAAATATTGTAACCACCGCAGGGGAAGTATTAGGACAGCATAAAGGATATGCGTATTACACGGTGGGCCAGCGTTCGGGGCTCGGGATTGGAGGCGGAGTTCCATACTTCGTAGTGGAGCGCCGACCAGAGACAAATCAAGTTGTGGTAGCGCTTGGCGAAGACGATTCGGCGCTTCTTTCGCGCACCGTATATGCAACTGATTTTACGGAAACGATTCCGGTAGGACTCGCTGTGGCAGGTGAACAAATTACGGCACGTGTACGATATCGCCAGCCATTGCAGACATGTCGTATTGAAAAGCGAGGAAATGAAATAGTAACGTTTTTTGACCAGAATCAAAAAGCGGTAGCACCCGGTCAATTTATTGCCTGGTACCGTGGGGATGAATTGCTCGGTTCAGG
>CAYPYH010000095.1:0-1941 GCA_964415145.1 uncultured Gammaproteobacteria bacterium | reverse complement strand
TCAGATCGAAGCAAAGGCACTTGAAAAGATTCAGCAAAAAGAAATCATTCATAAGTTGAAGGATTACTAGACTATGACTAAAGAAGAGTATTCAAGGCATACGTCTATTGCTTCTTCAGGTGAGGCAAATAGATTATTGAATCAAACCAGGGTAGTGTTTATCGTCTACATTGTCCTCACGATAGCCCTAAGAGCGGCGGCCGATAGCGCTTCAGATGATTCCATTGTATTCATAGCTCTTGCTCGCGTGATACTTATTGCTGTTTTCTTAATGTGCAATATTAGCATTACTCGCAAAACCAAGCGTGTTACCGAAGCCTGGGCTGGTTGGTCGATCTTATTCGCGCCAATTTCCTGGATTTGGTACTACCCAAATCTAGTAAAGCCTCTTAAGGTTATAGCGGGGATTGATGCGCCACCAGAGTCCATTATGTCCGATGAAGTGTTTGCATCTCGATTGCAAAGATCGAAGGAGCGATTTCGAAAGTCTCTAAGGATTTGGGGCGTCATAGCAGTAGCGGTTATCCTACTTTCCGTAGCATTAACGATCGCTATCGTGATGTTCAACTAAACGAAGCAAAAACACCCGTTTGTATTGACAAATGGGTGTTTTTGTGCTATTATTTACCGTCCACTTTCCGTGGCAGTCAGGGTCCAATCCCCCTGGAGGGTTCCAATGAAACCAGATGAAGTAGTGGTGGAAGAGATGACGCTCGAGCAAGCGCTCGAGCTGGTCACTTCCAAGGCCTTCGTGTCCCAGTTCAAGGCGGCGACCGTGGTCGGTGGAGGTAGCCGACAGGTCGACTTCTACGAGACCAGCGAGCAAGCCGACGCGGGGATGCCCGTGAGGAGCATCAAGACCCCAGAGAAGAATGGGGATGAATGGATGATGCGCGCCTGGGCCAGTGCTGGCGCCAAGCTGCAGCGTGCTGAGCACGACGCCGGCAAGAAGGATCGCGACCAGGAAGAGGAAGGGTCTACGTTCCTAACGGACGCGTTCATGACCTTCATGCACAGGCTGAAGAGTCCAACCTTCCCGGAGGAGAACGTGATCGCGCTCGCGGTCGTGTTCTGTGAGATCTTCCAGCGGATTGAGGGTTCTGCAGAGCGCGTCCTCGCCTTCGTCGTGACCTACCGACCCGAGATCCTCGAGCGTGTTCGGTCCAAGATCGCCGCGTGATCCCCGCGCACAAACGACTTCGTAGTCGCTTCGTGTGTCGGGGGTTGTTTGTTTTCTACGCAACGCACTCTTGAAATGCTTTTTGCAATGCGGCGCTATCAAGTTCGCGCCCAATAAGCACCACTTCACTTACACGTTCTTCTTTTTCTTCCCATAGGCGATCGCGACGATTTTCAAACTGCGTGTGTACACCTTGGAATACAAAACGATCATCCATTCCAGCAATGTCTAGAATACCTTTGTAGCGCACAAAGTTTTCTGCATTTAATAAAATTTGTTCCGCAATAAATAGCCCCACTTTTTGCAAATCCAGCGGGCGCGTTTCGCGCAACACAAGGGTTTCTATATTGCTCGAGTGTTCATGATCTTCGCTACCTGTTGAAATCGTGGCGAAACGATCTGGTACTTGTCCTTGAAGCAATTCCTCAATTGGCACTTGGGACTTACTCGAGGTTAAAATATGTGCGATTGGATTTATACGTCGCAATAACTCTTCAATTTCTTCTACGTCATTTACGAGATCAATCTTATTGATGAGCAAAATATCTGCGATCGCAATTTGAGGAATAGCCTCTTCATGCATCTGTAATTGTTCGGCAATGTGAAATGCGTCAATCACAGTAATAACCTGCGTCACTTCGTAAGATTGGTAGAGCATGGGGCGCTTGGCGAACGCCTCGAGAAGCGGAATTGGATCAGCAAGACCCGTCGTTTCAATAATGACACGGTCTAAGTGTTTACCCGTTGCAAGCAGTGTAGAG
>CAYPYH010000094.1:0-2076 GCA_964415145.1 uncultured Gammaproteobacteria bacterium | reverse complement strand
TGTTGCCTCCATGACAACCGTAGGAGAAACGTCAAAGATTGATGGCAGCACAAGTATGTTCACGGATTGATAAAAAGCCGCGAGTGCGTCACGGTCCATGGGGGCAATGACGTCGATTGTTTTACGGTATGCATTTTTAAATCGCACTTGCACTACGGAATCTGGGATCTGTGTCACGGATTTAAATGTCCAGTTTAACCCTTGTCGCTTCGCTTCCTGTGCTAATTTCAAGAGTGCTTTATGATTTTTTATTCTGTCCCATCTCGCGACACATCCAATGACCACACTTGGTTGGTGCGGATCTTGCATGGTCGCGCCGCGTGTACCCGCATCTGAATACGTATGTAAATAGGGCAGGGGAATGATCAATGACTGCGCCTGAGGTACGGGCGCGACCACAGAAGAAAATATATCTCGACTGTATTCATTGAGAAATATCTGCGTACACGCAGCTGACACAATATCGCGCTCCATTTCAAGCATCATCGCTCGACCCGCGCGAGAATAGAGGTGCTTATAAAGATCGAACTCAATACGTGCAATACCCGCATGTTGAATAATGATTGGAAGACCTGCCTGCGAAGCAGCTTCGAGAAGTAACCACGCATACAAAGAAAACCCATTTAAAAATAAAACATCGGGTTTTACGCGGCGGATAAATTTTTGAATGGCAGCAAGTTCTTGATTGAACAAGATTCTTGGATCTTGTTTTTTCTTCCCGCGCATACTTACTTGAATACATGAATCGGGAAGATAGCATTGATAATAGGTTCGTCCTTGTATAGACGCTTCCTTACGAATGCTGGTCGTTGTGGCGCTATGTCGATTCTGTACGATCCCAATCCATTCATGTCCCTGCGCACTTACGTATTGTGAAAATGTGTGCGCAAAAGTTGCAGGACCACCATGCGCGACACTTGGTTCATTAGGGAGATTAGACCTATATTCATTACTCAAAATACGTAACATGCCCGAAGCCTACTTCATTTTGGCATTTTTTTCAAGTGTTCAGCCCCACTATTTCTCTAAAAGCAGTATATGGTGGCCTTTTGCTAGGTATATACAAAAAACCGCCGTATATACACGGCGGTTTTTCAATGTGCTTATTTTACATTTCTTCGATAGAAATCTGCCAAGAATATATTCTTTGTAAAACTTCCGGCAGGGATTCCCACGAGAACAATGGACATGATAAGAAAAATAACCTGGAGTCCAATTGTTTTTAATATTGCTTCGAGGTAATCGGTCATGTTTGCAAAAACAACCTTTACAAGATCGAATTCGAAACAAGATTCAATGGTCATTTTGCGCATGAAGTTTATGAACAAAATAGGAAGTGCGAATACATTGATTCCAAAGCCGACAAGTACCATGATTGCGTCTAGACTTTCATTCATAGAACCAATGCTACCTAATATTCCGTTGACCGCCGCATAAGCTAATCCAAAAGGTAAAACCTTGAGGAACATGTTAAAGCCAAGATTCAAGTCACTTGTAAATGAAAAAACGGGAAGTTTTTCAAATTCGCCTTTTAGAAATTCCTGGGTAATGCGCACGCTGTATCCACCAAGCGCAAACCAACCAATGAAAGGCACAAGTATCCATAAGATATTCCACATGCCTTTTGCGCGATTGAACGGATATTTGAAGGCCTGCGTAAATGTTATTTTGTTCATATAATAATACAGCCATGGTAGCACAGCGCTGCAGCTATGCAATCTCTATTGGTGGGCGGCCTCGTATTTTTTTAAGACTTATTTTTGAGCCTCGTTTGATGTCGCCTTCGCTTTGAGAAGTTTCTCTATTAAAGCGGTGGGCACTTTTTGATCATATCTAATTTGTATCGTGCCTATTCCTGTTTTATAACCTTCTTGTTCAAGGGTATTTCGATCTTTGTCTTGAAGGACGTCTGGGCCAAACCCAACACTTGCATGTCTTTTGTATGCCGCGAATCCAACAAGCTGACCGTAGTGTCTGTAAAACGGAACACCATACCACATGCCTTCTTCTGCATCTGGAACAGATTGTTTGATGAGATTTCGAATCTCTTGCAGAAGTGGTTGAGACTCGGGGCTT
>CAYPYH010000093.1:0-2082 GCA_964415145.1 uncultured Gammaproteobacteria bacterium | reverse complement strand
GCAATAATGTCTACGCGGGGCTGGAGGCGCGCCACTTGCGCCCCATGAATCACCAAATACCCTTCGATCGCGCGGCGCAAATGGCGCGCCTTCGCATGCGTCACATATTCCTCCGGATACCCAAACGTATTGTTGACACGCTTCTTCACCTCAACAAAAATGATCTCGTCGCCATAGGTGGCAATAAGATCAATTTCTGCGCGCTTAAAGCGCCAATTCATTTCAATAATCCGGTACCCTTGCGATTCAAGATACGTAACAGCTTGCGCCTCTCCTACTCTTCCCTTCGCAACACTCATGAACGTGCGCGACGTGGGAGATACTTGTTCACATCAGCTCGGTGCTGTAGATCTTCGCGTAATACGGGAATTTCACGTGTAATGTACACATATACGCGCCATGCCCACACCACGAGTCCGATCGCCCAAACGATGTACCAAAAACGTGCACCGAAAAGGTAAAGTGTTTCATAGCTTGCGAACCAGATGAAAAATCCGATCCAACCCATTACGTAAAGCATTTGAGCAATACGACGGTATGCCTGCACAAGTAAACGATCGTCTTTGCGATTACGCGCAACGATATTGGCAACGGCCCCGAATACAATAAGGGCCGTGAAAATCACGAAAATGGTTTTTGAGAACAGTGGGGTTAATCCGACCGGCTGCAAGTTAAACCAGAAATCTAACGAAAACAGTGTATTCATACAGTTTGTATGCAAAACATTACTCTTTTTCGGGTTTTTCGTCAATCCCCTGTGTGCAAAACCCCCTTATTCCTTTGGAAAACTCATCACGAACCCCCAATTGCGCTGATTGTTCACAATACGCTCCACTCGCTCACATCCGCTTTGCATACAGAGTCGCTGCGCTTCCAATAAATCTAAATGACCCGTCACATGTTTACCTACGGGATCTTTTGTACCTTTTTGCCAGTCCAAAAAGAGGATCTTACCTCCTGGCTTTAAAATGCGGCGTGCTTCCGCGAGCACCGATTCATGACTCGGATTGCGCCATGCGGTATGCACAACAATGACTCGATCCACACTTGAATCTTTCAGTGGTGTTCCCCCTTGAGTTGCAAAGTCCCCACGTACCGCTTCCACCCAATGCACCCCATGTGATGAAAAAAATGTTTGCATGGCATTCAATTCTTCGGGGATCACATCCACGATCGTCATGTGTCCCTTATCACCCACCCGCTTCGCAATTTCATGCGCAATATGCCCACGACGCTGCGCGCCAAACTGAACCACATGCGTTCCAGGGGTAATATCTAAATAGGCAATTGCCTGTTGAACATCTTTAGGTAGTCCAACCATATTAGTTAATAGGGTGGTAAAACAAAGAGGTTAAAAATCCACCAACAATTTGGTCGTACAGATCTGTCATCACAATAATGCCAAGCACGCATACCATAATGCCGCACAGCTTATACAGTAAGCGCGAACCCCCCGGACCGAAGTTTTTTTCTGCCCACCAATTACGACCCAAAAATTCAAGCGCGTATTCAGTTTTCCATGTAATACCTACGCCCATGGCGGTAATAGCGACTCCAATAAGAAATTGAGAGAAAGTCATGCGCACAGTATAACAGAAATTACATGCGACCGTATCCACAGCGAGGATTGACATGGTGCTCATTTTGTATTAGCGTCAAAAGGTAACCTATGAATATTAAATATCATCTTTGCGGCGAAGATATTATGCCTACGAGTTTTGCTCGTCAGGCAGAGTTTGTGCTGTAAAAAATGATTTGATATTCAAAGACTTTTTTAGAACAAACTCTGCCTGATTGGCAGAGTTTTTCTGTTTTTCAGGATTCACCGTAGACGCGTGGAGAGAGTCATGACCGACCGTGAACGTATCGTGTTCTTGCAGGGCAAGCGTCTGTATTTGAGGCCGCTCGAAGAACGCGACCTGGACCGCTGTAGGCGCTGGGTCAATGACCCCGAAGTACGCAAGCTCCTCTTGAGCACCTTCCCCTTGGACGAAATCAAGGAAAGCAAGTGGCATGAGGGGCGTGACCGCAGCGTATTCCCTCGCGACATCACCCTGGCCATGGTGCTGAACGACGGTGATA
>CAYPYH010000092.1:707-2125 GCA_964415145.1 uncultured Gammaproteobacteria bacterium | reverse complement strand
TTATGATATTCCAGATACTTTTCAAGCGCAGGACTTTTCTGGAAAAGTCCTGCGCTACTTCGGGCTCCAAACACATCCGCTTGAATTAACAAAGTGGAATGATTTTGTGGCACGTCTACGCGGCGCTACGCAAGAAGTTCGCATTGCGGTAATCGGAAAGTATTTTTCAACAGGGGACTTCACACTTTCAGACGCATACATTTCAGTTATTGAAGCGATTAAACACGCCGGAGCTGCTGTTGGAGTAAAGCCAAAAATTGAATGGTTAAATAGTGAGGCTTATGAAAATGATCCGGCGGCGCTTGAAGAATTAAAACAGTATCAAGGAGTGATTATTCCGGGCGGTTTCGGTTCGCGTGGAATTGAAGGAAAGATTAAGGCAATTCAATATGTACGCGAAAACAAAATTCCGTATTTGGGATTGTGTTACGGAATGCAGTGCGCAGTGATTGAATATGCACGCAATATACTGGGTTGGACCGATGCGCAAACCGAAGAAATAAATCCACAAACGTCAAAGCCAGTTATTCACCTGCAGGCAGGTCAAGAAAAGAATATTGCAGCTGGCGGAAAGATGGGTGCCACCATGCGCTTGGGGGCTTATCCTTGTGTGCTTAAGGAAGGGTCGATGTCCGCAAAAGCATATGGAGCAACAGAAGTTTTAGAACGCCACCGTCATCGCTATGAATTTAATAATGACTATCGCCAAGCACTAGAAGACGCAGGATTAGTGATTTCAGGAACATCGCCCGACAATCATTTCGTGGAAATTGTAGAAGTTAAAGATCATCCATTTTTTGTGGGTGTGCAATTTCATCCAGAATTCCAAAGTCGGCCACTTGAACCACATCCGCTTTTTGTGGGACTTATGAAAGCGGCGAGCGAAAAATAGCATTGACCCCACTTGCATATTTGTCGGGCTAGTGGTAGTTTTTATCGTTCCTTTTGATCACTAAGGGAATAGGGGGCAACATGCATACCTTGAGTATTGGCCAGTTTCAAGTCCACATCCTGCCTGGCACCGTGTGGAACTGGGAGGAGATGGAGCTACATACCCCGCGCAATTCCATTGCACTTGATGGCATGGTGTGTGGTGGTCCGAGATTCGACCCCAAGCAGCATCGTGTGAACTTCGACCATCACGACAGTGTGGTGCGCGAAGCAACCATGAGCACGGCGGCTCAGGTCTATTTGGCCATCAAGGGTGGCCTCATGACCATGTTTCGTGAAGAACCGGTCCACATCTACATCAATGACATCGATCAAGATGTGTCGATGGCAGTGTGGCTCTTGTTGCACCATGTGCTGTTCAAGGCCGGAGCAAGCTTTCCGGTGGTGAGCCGCATTCTTTCGCTCAATGATCGACTCGACATCACGGGCGGATCATTTCCCATGAACTTGTCCAATGAGCTGATCCG
>CAYPYH010000092.1:0-697 GCA_964415145.1 uncultured Gammaproteobacteria bacterium | reverse complement strand
CCGTCAGCACATTTGGTTGTTCGAGCCGTATGCGGACTTGCGCAAGTCGGGCGGACTGGCTCGTGGCGATGCGTCCACCTATGCCTCCACGCTCGAAGCATGTCTTGCTCGCTTGGACCGGATGCTTACGGGAGATGTTGGGAAGGTAGATATTCTCGACACGCGCGTGAACATTCTCGAGGAACATCGAGTGAATGGGTATCGGTTCGTGGTTTACGAAGAACTTGGTGGCAGCACGGCGCGTTGGAATCTCTTCTCCGAAGGGATGGATGCGTTTATTGCCATCATCGCCACCAAGCCTAGCGGGCGCTTGGTCGCTTCGATCGGGAGGCGGTCTCGGTACATTCCGCATCCGATTCTCGATATGTACCAGACGTACAATCGTATGGACGGCTTCGACTCGCAAAGGGGTTGGGGCGGATCGGACATTGTGGGAGGCTCGCATCGTGGCGAAGGAACTGCGATTCCGATCGCTGACCAGGTGCGTGTAGCACTTGAGTTGGCCCGAGCCTATTAGGCCCTCGTCAAACAAAACCGCCGCGTATCCCGCGGCGACTTTTTTATTCTTACTTAATTTCTGCCAAAGTCATCATCGAATCGTTCAATGTCATCTTCACCAAAGAATGATCCCGTTTGGGCTTAAAGCCATATAAGTGTTTCGGTTCCATTATATGCAAGGCGATGTTTTTTGCCGGGT
>CAYPYH010000091.1:0-2146 GCA_964415145.1 uncultured Gammaproteobacteria bacterium | reverse complement strand
TTTATTCGGATCCTGTAATGATTGATTATATCCCTTATTGCGCGACTGGGGCTCATCGTTTCTGCGATAATCAACACTCGCCTCCTTACCAAGACCCACCTTATTTCCCTGTGTTTCATCAACAAGTTCGGCGTGATCATCAATAGAATCTGGCGCCTCCCAATCCTCTGGGTTTGGACCTGTATCTTCGTCCTCGGCATATGGCTTCATGTACTTATCCGGATTAGCCCGCACTTCGCCGGTCGCCTCCTTTCCTCGACGAAACCATCCCATCCCACCTTCAGGGCCCCTATTCATGCCAAACATAATAAAACATTAAGTAAATTACTGGCCTAATTATAACAAGTGGCCCATAAAGCACAATTGCCCCGACAGGGCTTGACATATTTTAGGCTCTAGCTTAAGATACGGCTACATATGTTAACAATACGTCTTTCTCGAACAGGAAAACACAAGGCCCCACAATACCGCATCGTTGTACAAGACAAAATGCGCGATCCATGGAGCCCAGCTATTGAAATTCTTGGGCATTTGAACCCGCGCAAAACCCCTTCAGAACTCGTTTTGAACAAAGAACGTGCAGCTTACTGGCTTAGTAAGGGAGCTCAAACTTCTGGAACCGTGCACAATATCCTTGTGGACCAAGGACTTATCAAGAAAGATAAGAAAGCATCGGTAAACATTAGTAAGAAGCGCACAAAGAAGATGGGAATCAAGAAAGAAGCTGACGAAAAGGCAAAAGCTGAAGCAATCGCTAAAGCAGAAGCCGCTAAGGAAGCAGAAGCAGCAGCTAAAGTAGCCGCAGCAGAAGCTGAAAAGGCAGCTGCAGAAGCCGCTAAGGAAGCAGCTGCAGCCGAAAAAGCAGCCGCAGAAGCAGCAGCCGCAGCACCAGCCCCAGAAGTAGCCGCAGAAGCTCCGGTAGCAGAAGAAGCTCCAGCCGTAGAGACAGCTCCAGAGGCCGCAGCAGAATAATTAAACATTCCAAAAACCCGCTCAGAAATGAGCGGGGTTTTTGTTTACATTCAATACTTTACGTGATTAAATACGCCCCGAGAGGTACCCCGTGAATCTGAAGCAATTTTTGGAGCGTGGTCCGCCCAAAAACCCGAACCCAACCCGATGCTGCAAGTGCCAAAAGCCGATCAGTCGACACCAGGACGTAGACTATCGGATCAGTGACAAGCTCGCGTGCGAAGACTGCTATTTCGACGAACTCGGTGAGCTCGTTGAACAATATCCGCCCGCAAACGTGCGCCGGCTCGGTGGCGTACCACCGCCCATCGAACCATGTCCACCCAGCGAGCTCGATGACCACGACTTCTAGCTCCCACTTCGCGCGCGGCACCCGCCGCGCCTCTTTTTTTCCTGTCTAATATATTTTGGTAACCGAAAACCAGCCCGGAGGCTGGTCTTCTTATTGAAGATTATTCACATCTTGGAGATTACAACGTCTACGTTTGGGCCGGGCCAAAGTAACCATTTTCTAAACTCATAGTTTAGTCGACATCAATCCTCGAAAGGATTGAATTTACTCCCTAGAAAGGAGGTGATCCATCCACAGCTTCCGCTACGGATGCCTTGTTACGACTTCATCCCTATCGCTGGTTTTGCCTTCTGCCGCCATACGGCGACATTCGGGCACCACCAACTCTCTTGATGTGACGGGCGGTGAGTACAAGACCTGAGAACGTATTCAAGGCGGCGTTATGATCCGCCTTTACTAGTGATTCCAACTTCATGTAGTCGGGTTTCAGACTACAATCCGAACTGAGATAAGTTTTCTGGGATTTGCTCCCCCTCGCGGGTTGGCTGCCCTCTGTACTTACCATTGTATCATGCGTGTTGCCCTGGACATAAGGGACACGCTGATTTGACGTCATCCCCTCCTTCCTCCTTCTTGCGAAGGCAGTCTCGTGTGAAAGTACAACACACGACAGGGGTTGCGCTCGTTACCCCACTTAAGGGTACACCTCACGGCACGAGCTGACGACAACCGTGCATCACCTATCTAGCACCCTCTAAAGCGACTTACTTTCATAAGCTTGCAGCTAGTAGTTGAGCCCAGGTGAGGTTTCTCGCGTACCATCGAATTAAACCGCATGATCCACCACTTGTGCAGGTCCCCGACTATTCCTTTGAGTTTTAG
>CAYPYH010000090.1:0-2263 GCA_964415145.1 uncultured Gammaproteobacteria bacterium | reverse complement strand
CAGGACTTGAATGCGCACCCAACTCACATTTGTGACTTGGCGGCGCTGAGAGGATTCTTCCCACATGACCCGTTTCGTCCTCATTCTCGCCCTGACCGCTTCGGCGTGCGCGCCCATGCACACCGCCCTCTTCGCCACGCCCGACTACGACACCGCCGCCTGCCAGGATCGTACGCTCGAGATCGACGGTGTTCCTACCGGCGAGATCTACCACGACTGCAGCGACGACGCCGTCGTGAACGGCGTGGTCACCGCCGACAGCGGAAAGGTGGTCCACTACACGATCACGATCGAGTGATCCGCTACCCGTTCGAACCCGCGTGCACTGCGCGCGGGTTCGAGACTCAACTGCGCACCCAATATTCCTATCACTGGAGTTGGCGGCGCTGAGAGGTACACACAATGAAAAACGGACTCCTTGCCCTCATCATCGCCATAACGGGCTTCGGCCTCTCGCTCAACGTCAGCGCGGGCCTGAGCAAGGTCGCACGCGAGATCCACGACCTCAACAACACGATCCGCAAAGTCAACCACCTCGCGCCATTGGAGAACGAGTAGTCACGTCCCGCGTCCGCCCCCAGGCCAGAAAGTCGCTACTCGCGGCATTCACCTGTGTGGGCGGCTTTTCTGTTTTGAGACAAATCTGAGGCGCGCTAGAACCACTTCACCGGGTGATGCACCAAATACGAATAGAATGTTTCGTGTAAACCCTGTTTTGTATTTCCCAATTCCACTACCTTGTACTGTGCCCCCTCTCCACCCTCTTCCATGGCGGTTATTTTCACAAAAACATAATGCGTGGACGTTTCCACCAATGTAACTTCTTCTTTATCAATCGCTACACGATACGATTCTGGCAATTCATCCCACGACAATATGCGCGTACCTTTATTTACGCTGCTCGGTAATTCTGAATACTGTAGCGCGAGATCGGGAAAATAAATTCCCAAGTCAATAAGAGCCCTCATATTCTCAGTCTCTTTTTTAGCAAAATCTTGGTAATCACCTCGTTCATTCGCCACACGCACGGAGTCCAACATCATAGTGTGAAGCGTGCCTATATCACGTTTCCCTTTTTGATTTACATTTGTTTCGTGAGAAAAATCCACAATAGCATCGCGAAGCGCGGACCACACCAATGCATCTTGTTTGTCTAAACGTATATTTTCTGCACCGAATCCATGACTCGCGCTAAGAACCGATCCATACCAAATTACGCTCACCCCTTCCACATGCCCAATGGGTACCGGCACAAAACGACCAATCCAGGCAATGGGGCCATTCACCGGAACCGTACGCCACACAAGTTCGACAAATACCAAATAACTCAATAAAAAAATAGGGAACCAAAAGCTCAAAAGGCGCAGCCACCAAGGGGCGCGCCGCAAGCGCTCTTTATGCGCCACCTTCATAATCATCTCCCTTCACATGCACAAAGAAATATTCAATCCATTGCTTCCAAACAGGAACAGGCGCTTGCACCGGCTCAAGCTTAACGGCCGCGTCATTGCGCACGCTAAACGGATCATCTTTCACAATATACACCTGCTCCCCTGGCGCACTGAGACCATGCTTTTCTCGCGCTTCTTTTTCTAAATAATACGTGCTTGATAATCGCTGCAATTCAAGCAACTGGTCTGACTGTTCACTTTGCAAGATATCGCGCTCCTGTTCAAGTCTTTTAATTTCATGTTGAATTTGTAAATTTCCTACATATTCACGTCCGAAGCTGATCATAAACAAAAAACCAAACACAGCGGTGAGCAATAAAAACAATCGAATGTGTTTTGGACGCTTATGATATGACTTACGAACAGACATAATTAAACGTGATGTTTTTTATGAAGGACACGCGCTTCTTCGATTAACGACGCGACAACGCTAGGCCTTGGTAAATGATGACATTCGAGATCGAAATCTTTTTGCGTTGCCCCGTAAATGCGTACTGTACCGGACCCGCACAAACGATCGAGCCATGTCTTTTCTGGTAATTCGCGCACCTCAGTAATATCAGCCAGAGCTAATTCGTGCACCTCTCTTTTGCGCAAAGACGCTTGATACACATCGATAACGCGTAGGGACGTCACAAGAACCATTGTATGATTCCACACCGTATATGCCTGCACTAGATACAGCACCACCCCTGCGCATACCCCAAAGAACAACATAATTCCAACAAGTCCCACACGAAACAGCAAAAAGGTATTTGAAAATAAAAAGAAAATCACAAGCAGTCCAATGAACATACGGCGCAATAGCAAAA
>CAYPYH010000089.1:0-2352 GCA_964415145.1 uncultured Gammaproteobacteria bacterium | reverse complement strand
ATTGTACCTGGAAGCGAAATCGCCCATCCAAATCCTTTCAGACCCGCTTGCGCGGTTTTGCGCGCGACCATTGCCGAAAGCACTCCAGCGTCCGCCACTACGTGCGTTCCGTCTATTTGCAGATTGCGAAAAGCGATCTTAACCACCAATCCGTCGAACCCATTGTCAGAAAAAAGTGTATTTGAACCGCCCCCTAAAATAAAGTAAGGCATTCCGAATGCCGAAGCCGCTTGCAAAACCGCTTTTAATTCATCCACCGTCGTAACCGTTGCAAAATAACGCGCCGGCCCACCAATACGAAAATTGGTGTGCTTTGCCATTAGTTCGCGTTTAACCGGAGGAGTAGCAACGCAGGGGGTAAGAAGTTCGATGAAGGGTTTCATATATTCATTACTATCACGTAATAGCAAGTAAACCAAGTCCCAGAATGATATTTATAAAAGCGAGTGCAAGAGCGACATCAACCGCGTGATGTTTCTCAAATGTCTCATTGGGTAAAAAGAGCTTAAACCGCACACGAACCTTGCGAATAAGCCATGCGAAACTCAAGATAAACGGAATCAGGAGGAAGTAGCCCCACCACAAAGGTGTTTTTTCTTGAATCAACATTGCGGTCACAGAGAGCATAAAATTCTCACCTTCAAATGCTGGAGCTACTTTTTGCATCGTTACCAATATCCAATACAGCACCCCGATATTTATAAAAATGAATGTGGGTAATGCGGTGGATTCTATGATCTGTTCACCCGGTGTCTTTACGGAATTCATACCACAAGTGCGCGGGCCACTTCGTCGATTGTGCCGGCTCCCATTACAATAATCACGTCGCCGGCTTGAACGGTGCGTTCGAGGGCCGACTTGGCAGCCATGTGGTCGGCCGTATATTCGACGCTCAAATCTGGATACTTTTCTTTTATTGCTGTCACTAAGTCCTGTGACGATACATGGTCGTCTTCAGTGCGCCCAGCGACACGATAAATCTCGTTCAACACAATATGATCCGCTCCTTGAAACGCATCTACGAAATCATTGAATAATTCTTTTGTGCGTGAATGCTGATGCGGTTCAAATAAAACAATAATGCGATGATCACCAAAGTATTCACGCGCGCCCATAATGGTTCCACGAATTGCCGTTGGGTGATGTGCATAATCACTATACACTTCCGCTCCTCGCCAAGCACCTACATGTTCAAAGCGGCGCCACGTACCTTTAAATGCTGCGAGCGATTGCTTAATCTGTGCATCAGGAACACGAGCCAATTTCGCCACCGCGCATGCCGCCGCCGCATTCTGCGCATTAAAATCCCCCGGCAAAGAAAGCTTTAAAGGAATATTCATTGTACGCTCATCTTCTTTAATAATCGCCGTAAAGCTTTGAAGCCCATGTGCAATATGCCCGTGGTCGGCAGAAAAGTGGACCGCATCTGCGCGATTCAATTGCATAGACTGAGAATCCCCCGCATTCAATACCACGTATCCTGTAAACGGTTTAATGGTATCAATCCAGCTTTGGAATGCTTCGCGAATATGATTTACGTCGCGATAATAATCCAAATGGTCCGCCTCAATATTCGTAATGATCGCGATATGAGGCACGATATGCTTCATATGCTCACGGTACTCACATGCTTCAACCACCATCCACACCCCTTGTCCATTATGAAAATTCCCATGCGAGAGATCGCGCGACTTTGTTCCCAAAAACACAACCGGATCATAACCGGCATCAATCAAAATCTTAGCAATCATTGCCGTGGTTGTGCTTTTTCCATTTGTACCACTAATGGCGATTGTCTTTCGCTCTTTTGAAAGTTCCCCTAAAAATTCCGGATACGAAAGCTGCGGGATTCCACGCGTAGTTCCAATTGCGCGTTCTGGATTGTCTTGCGACACCGCGGGCGAATACAAAATAAGTTCAGTACCTTCGGGTACATGACCCGCTTCGTGACCTTCATATATGGTGGTCCCCAAATCCGCCAGTTCACGCGTGATATCGGTCGAAGTGCGGTCGGACCCCGAAACAACAGCCCCTTGAAGCAAAAACCACTTCGCCATTGCCGAAGCACCAATTCCCCCAATACCCACAATATGTACGCGATTTACATGAATCATACGCTGTTCATTCTAGCTGAAAATGATAAAATAGACCAATCTATATGACATACACCCTCGAAACATTTTTGACCTCAGCCGCCCCTAGCATTAACGCCTTCAACGAATGGGTTGCCACCAATGAACCCAATGGAAAAGCGGACCATATTTGCTACAAGTGTGAGTCTACCGAAGAATATCAATCCATTCTTGAACTCTTCCAAAAGGAAAGTAGTTTCATCTACCAATCGATTATTTC
>CAYPYH010000088.1:0-2435 GCA_964415145.1 uncultured Gammaproteobacteria bacterium | reverse complement strand
CTTATGAATGATTTCTTTTTGCTGAATCTTTTCAAGTGCCTTTGCTTCGATCTGACGAATACGTTCACGTGTTACGTCGAATTCGCGACCTACTTCTTCGAGCGTGTGACTTACGCCGTCCACGAGCCCGAAACGAAGTTCAAGAATCTTTTGTTCACGAGGTGACAAGTCGCGCATGGCGTCTTGCACATAGTCACGTAACAATTCGCGTGCCGCTTGTTTGTCTGGTGAAATTGTTTTGGTGTCTTCAATGAAGTCTTCCAATTTTGAATCTTCGTCATCATCACCCACGGTAGCGGTAAGCGAAACAGTTTCTTGAGAAATCTTTTGAATGTGGCGAACCTTGTCTACCGGCAATCCCATTTCGGCTGCCAATTCTTCTGGTAATGGTTCACGACCCAAGTCCTGAATCAAACGACGTTCGATTTGCTTGAACTTGTTGATAGTCTCCACCATGTGCACCGGAATACGAATCGTGCGTGATTGGTCGGCAAGCGCGCGCGTAATTGCCTGACGAATCCACCATGTAGCGTATGTAGAGAATTTATACCCTTTGCGATATTCGAATTTCTTTACGGCGCGGAACAATCCCACATTTCCTTCTTGAATCAAGTCCAAAAGTGAAAGTGACTTTCCAACGAACTTTTTGGCGATAGAAACAACCAAACGCAAGTTTGCTTCGATCAAGCGGCGTTCCGCTTCTTTTTCATTACGTTCTTTACGTTTTGCAAGTGCAATTTCTTCTTCGGCGTTCAAAAGTGGAATCTTACCGATTTCACGCAAGTACATTTGAATTGAATCCTGTGTAAGGTCGGTTGGATCCATTTTTGGTTCTTGTTTTTGACGAATCTTTGTATAGATATCGTCCTTGGCTTGCTGCGTACCCAAAAAACCCTCTTTCATTTCAATGAAGTGCAGTCCCTTCGCTTCCACGCGATCCAGGAATGTTTCAAGTAAATCTAAATGGTCTTCAATATTTCCAAAACCAAACATCACCTCATTTTCGGTGAGGAATCCTCTTTGCATACCGCGTTCGATCATGCGATTAAGCTTTTCGTCAGCGGGCGGTTCAGAACGCTTATACCGTGGACGTTCAATGAGTTCCGCCATTGGCTCTTTCTTCACCTCAGGCTTTGCGATCACTTTTTTCGCAACAGCTTTCTTGGCTGGTGCTTTGGCTACAGGTCCTTTTTTGGCAACTTTTGATTGTGTAGCCATTTTTTTCTTTGGGGATCGTTTAGTTGGCATAAGACCGAAAGTTCGTTTTACGATACTTTAAGTGCATTAAATAAGCGTTTGATATTCTTGCAACAATGCTTGCAACCGTTCTTGTTTGTTTTCTTGTTCTGCAATACGAATGTCAGCTTCGAGCCTTTGTTTGTGCTCGCCGCGTGCAAGGAGCTTGAGAGACGTCACATGCCTTTGAATTTCCACCCGCGCATTGTGCTCTGACGCCGTATGAGCTTCTTCGATTTGGAGCAAAAGTGCTCGCAGTTGAGAAGCTTCGGGCGTAATAAATTTGGTGAGCAATTGTTGTTTGAATGTCTGCGGGTCGGCTGACGTTACTGCGATATCATACAGGTCGCGTATATTTCTGTAAAGTTCGCGAAGATCTCCTGGTACGTCCTCTTCTTTAAGCTCGCTTTGAAGGTCTAGACCATGTTCTGAGATCATGCAAATTGCCTCCCAAAAGAGTAATTCGGGACGTCCCAACTTTTTTGCTATTATTAGCGTCTTTTTTTCAGGAATAACGAGTTTCTTGGGTTCCGTAAGGGTGCGAACGCTTGTGTCTACGTTTTCGATTGAAACATGAGCGGTATCAGCGGCACGTTGAGTCCAGTAGGTACGTTCCACCGGGTCACTGCTACGCGCGATCTCAGACGCCACTGCCTGTACGAAAGAGGACTTCCCTTCGGGTGTTTCGAGCTTAAATAAGCGTGCAAATTCTTCAATATAGAACTGCATAATATGGATAGGCTTTTGAACGATGGTGCGCCACGCCTCAGGATTACCACGCACTACATCGTCAGGATCCTTCCCTAGCTCACGTGGAATACGAATCACCTGTACGTGCATATCGTGCTGCTGCGCTAAATGAATCCCCTTTTGCGCCGCACGAAAACCAGCGGCGTCCGCATCGAAACAAAAGAGAAGATTTTGTGTAAGACGCTTAAGCATTACAATGTGCTCTTCGGTTAGCGCGGTACCCGAACTCGCCACAATATATTCAATTCCTGCCTTATGAGACGCAATAACGTCCAAGTTCCCTTCGGCAATAATCGCTTTATTTTCTAATCGAATCGCGGTGCGCGCTTCGTACAAACCATATAACACTGCGCGCTTTTTAAATACATCCGTTTCGGGAGAATTTAAATATTTTGGGCCCAGTGTGTCCGCCGTAATTGCACGCGCGGTAAAACCAGCCACGCGCCCTT
>CAYPYH010000087.1:0-2481 GCA_964415145.1 uncultured Gammaproteobacteria bacterium | reverse complement strand
AATGGCGACCAACAGTATATGGTTTGGCTTTTAGAGATGGAAAAGTTCTTTGCATTAAGCCGGTATGGAATGATAAATGGGAGCTTCCTGGCGGCAAGGTAGAAATGGGAGAATTAGTCCGTGATGGTTTGCGTCGCGAGGTGGGGGAAGAGACGCCGTATGACGTTTTGAGTATAGATGAAGTTCCATTTTCTTTTCATGAAACTCGTTTTTATGACACGCTCATTAATCCGCCTGTGTATTTCCAGACCATTATTCTTGTCTTTAAGGTTGAATTGAGTTTGGATGCGGTCGACCGTGCGCTTGGTGTGGATGAAGGTGAGGTGGAGCGATGTGAATGGGTGCCTATTGAAGAGCTCACACAAGAAAATGTGCACCCCATTGTGTGGCATGCGATTAAGAAACTAAAATAAAAAGAAGCGCCGGCCAGTATGGCCGGTCTTTTTATACGTGTCCTTCTTGGATCTTCAGTGTGCAGCCAATGAGCGACGGGTAGTCCATGCGAATGACGCAGAAGAATGCATTGAGGAGTTCATTGTGCCGAGGGCCAGACAGATCGGGTGTTCCGCGGCGAACCATAACAATTCCTTCGGCACGATCGCCTTCGACCTTCACGCGGGCGCAAAAAACGATACATGCGCCACTTTCCTCCTGATACGCAATGGATGCGAGGCTTGAGAGAACCACCTGAATACGCTTGAGTTTCAAGGTATAGCCTCCGCCAATAGCTTAAGGATTTTAGCGATAATGTCAATCCTGTGCGTAACGTCCTTAAATCTGCTAAAATACACTCACTATGGCGAAATCACGTGGACGCAGACGCTCACAACAAACAAGCGAGGGAATTTCTGATGGCGTAAAGCAGGCGATTAGCGCGATTTTGCTTATTACCGCGGGGCTTCTTATTGGTCTTTCCATTGCGGGGGCGGCCGGCATGGTAGGAATGTATATCAATGACGGTTTGACGGCCGCTTTTGGATTCACTCGTATCTTCCTAAGTATTGCCCTTGTCCTTATCGGTTGGAATGTACTATTTCCTTCACGTGCGCTGTTTGGAACGGGCGGATACATTGGTCTCCTCTTCTTTTTCGTTGGATTTTCTGGGCTTTTGAACTTGTTTATGATTGCGCCGGGTGCAGAAACGGCGGCTGCATTTGCAAAAGCAGGTGGATATATCGGGCTCTTGGTGTCTGCAGCACTTGTGTCTGGTGTGGGGCCGGTAGCATCGGGTGTTATTGCCTTTGTTTTCATTATTATTGGAGCGATCCTTATGTTCGAAATCACCTTCGACCATATGATTCAAGCTCGCGACGCCGTAGCAGAACGCATGCAAGGAATGCGCGACGATATGGGGCCACTATTGTCTAAAAAGGAAAGACAGGAACAGGTAGAAGAAGAAGTTGATGAAGACGACACGGTGCTTATTGATCCAGATCAAATCGTAGAAGAGAAGGTGGTGCCGAAAGAACCGATGGATGATATTGAAGTAGAAGAAGAGGACCAAGAAGATGCAGAGCAAGTGATGACAAGTAAGCGCAGTCGTAAGATTCAAATTCCTCTTGAGTTACTCGAAGAGCGTTCAAGCGAAGCGATTCCAGGAGACATTGAAAAGAATGAAGACATCATTAAAAAAACATTTGCACACTTTAATATTGAAGTGGAAATGGTTGAGACGCGCGTCGGGCCAACGGTTGCGCAATATGCATTAAAGCCTCAGCAAGGAGTAAAGCTTGCAAAGATTTTGAGTCTTCAAAATGATTTAGCGCTCGCGCTTGCCGCGCACCCTATTCGTATCGAAGCACCAATTCCAGGGAAGTCCCTCGTGGGAATTGAGGTACCAAATCAAACGATTGGATCTGTTGGACTTCGTCAATTATTGGAGTCAAAAGAATTTAAGACGCGTAAGTCTTCTATGATGGCGCCTCTTGGAATCGATGTAAGTGGAAATGTAATTTCACTTATTGTAGATAAAGCGCCGCATATGCTTGTGGCGGGTGCGACCGGTTCGGGTAAGTCTGTGTGTTTGAATACCATCATCACTTCGCTCTTGTACCAAAATGGACCAGATGATTTGAAGTTGATCATGGTAGACCCGAAGCGCGTTGAGTTGGGGCGCTATGCAGGGATCCCTCATTTGCTTACGCCGCCAATTACGAAGCCAGAAGAAGCAATCAATGCGCTCAAATGGGCGGTGCGCGAGATGGAACGTCGTCTCGACCACTTGGCAAAGTTTGGTGTACGCGATATCGATGCCTACAATGTAAAGAGTAAGGAGCAGATGCCAAAGATCGTGATTATTATCGACGAGTTGGCCGACCTTATGAGTACGTCAAACCGACGTGATGTCGAAGCGGTTATTGTGCGCTTGGCACAGATGGCGCGTGCAGCCGGTATCCACTTGATTCTTGCAACACAGCGTCCAAGCGTTGATGTTATTACAGGTATCATTAAGGCAAATATTCCAACGCGCTTAGCGTTTGC
>CAYPYH010000086.1:0-2736 GCA_964415145.1 uncultured Gammaproteobacteria bacterium | reverse complement strand
TGCACATAAGCATTGACCGCTTTTACTCCCGGTACTTGAGTGCGAATTGCTTGTGCGTCGTCTTTGGTGAGCGTCGTAACAACGATTCCAAATACTTGGGCGGGCGGGCCATTTTCATTGCTGGCTCCTGGCTGCACACTGAGTAGGTCGGATCCAAGTTTGGTTACTTGTCCCAAAATCAAGCTTTGAGCACCGGCTCCAAGTGCGATAATAATAATTACTCCCGCGACTCCAATGATGATTCCAAGAATCGTAAGGAAGGCTCGACCTTTTCGGGCGAGTAGGGAAGTAAGTACGAGTTGTACGGTGCGCAAAAAATCCATAAGGATTATTTTGACAAATCTTTTTCGGGTTCGGCAAAGGTGCGCACTTTGACCTGCTCGTCTGACACGATGTATCCGTCCTTCATACGCAAGATTCGTTTTGCATGATTGGCGGTATCGGTTTCGTGGGTTACAAGGATGATCGTATGTCCTTGCTCATTGAGCTGCTGCAATAAATGCATAACCGTATTTCCAGACTTTGAGTCAAGGTTACCCGTTGGTTCGTCAGCAAAGATAACAGAAGGGTCGCCAACAAGCGCGCGCGCAATAGCCACACGTTGCTTTTCACCACCTGAAATTTGATTGGTGTAGAAGTTGAGACGATGCGAAAGACCCACGGATTCCAATACGTCTTTCGCTAGTTTTTCGTGATTCTTTTTCTTTCCGTAAATCAAAGGAAGCATGACATTTTCAAGCACGGTTGTACGCGGAAGAAGATTGAATGATTGAAATACGAACCCTACGCGTGAATTACGGAGTTCAGCGAGATAGTCGTCTTCGAATGAACGTGTATCGATCCCTTCAAATTCATAGGTTCCACCCGTTGGACGGTCGAGGAAACTCAAGATGTGCATGAGCGTTGATTTTCCGGATCCAGAAGGACCCATGATCGCTACAAATTCTTTTGGTTCAATGTCAAAACTTACATCGTGCAGTACGGGGGTGACAATGTCTTCGTTTACGTAATCTTTTTTAAGATTCTTTACACGAATGAGACTCATACTTAACGAATGAATGTCACGATTTCTTGCCCATCCGTAAGTCCTGACAGAATTTCAATGAGTCCACCGTCAGCACGGATACCTGTGGTAACAGGAACTGATTCGTATGTTTGCTTCTTTGTGTCTGTGATGACGCGTACGACATCTTTTCCATTTTCTTCAATGACGGCGCGTGCAGGGATTGCGATAACATTCTCTTTACTCGCAACATTCACGGTTATATTTGCGGTCATTCCAGGTTTAATTTCCGGAGCGTCCAAAATATTTGCGGTTACCTTATAGTTCACGACGCCTGACACTACGGTAGACGCAGGGTTAATGGTTTCAATGACGCCAGTAAAATGACGATCTGGTCCAAGGGCATCGAATGTGTAATCTACTGATTGTCCCACAACGAGGCTGGCCACATTTGCTTCACTTACATTTACTTCCGCATGGAGTTCGTCCACGTTTTGAAGAATGAGTGCTGTACTCATGGCGGTTGCAAGTTCACCTACGTGAATATTTACGCTTGTAATGGTTCCTTTCATTGGAGCCGTAATGATTGTTGTATTGTAGACCGCTTGAGCTGCTAAGTACTGACCTTGCGCAGAAGTGATTTGTGCTTTTGCAGCATTTATTTCTGACGAGCTTGCTTGTGAGAGCGTTTGTTGTAAATTCGCTTCAGCTTGAGCAAGGCTTGCGCGTGCGCTATCTACTGTATTTTGTGCAGAAGCGAGAGCTTGCGCTTCAGTTTGGATAGCAATGTCATATGCATTTTTGTATGTAAGATACGTAGATGCATTCGTATTTGGAATGGTAACGGTCCACTGTGCTAATTCGTCGTATACGGCTGTTGAAGAAAATTGCATATACAGTCCGCGTGTCCCGAGTGGTACGGGCATACTGGTGATCAATGGTCCTGAAGAGACTTCCATACCGGTTACCCGGTAATAAAGTCCACCACCCCCGTGATACATATTAATTGTATACGTACCTTCTGCAGTGGATTTATATGTGCCCGTTATGATTGGGGCCGTTGAGTTTGATCCTGTTGTTGAAGTTGGTTCGGCGGCCAATCCGGTATTCATCATGGTGCGGCGAGCGCTCTCTACTGAAGCTGCTTGCTGCGTTACCGTTTGTTGATACGTACGATTTGCATTATCAAGCGTCGTTTGAGCGGCATCAACTGCCGCCTGACTCACTTGTACCTGCGTATCCGTACTACCGCTGAGTACTTTTTCATAATTAGCCTTCGCCTGAGCTACTGCCCCCGCAGCGCTTGTGAGTGATGCACGTGCGCTGTCTTGGTTGAGAGTAGCGAGTACTTTTCCTGCTTTCACAACATCTCCTTCCTTAACGTAAACATGCGTAACCTTTCCGCTGGTTGTAAAACTTAAATCAAGATCAACATTACTCGTTACTTGACCCGTACTTAAAACGGTTTGTTCAATATTTTGCAAACGTACGGTTTCTGTTTGAATTTCTACCGCCGTACCAGAGCTAGAGAATTTAATGACACCGATAACGACAACAATAGTGAGAGGAATAATCCACTTGAGACGTTTTTTGGTAAAAAACTTTAAACGGCGTTTAATCCAAGAGGCCTGCACGGGAGGAGCTATTTGATTGGTTTGAATATCTGACATAAGTGTATATTAGGAACGCTTTTGAACAACGATGAATGTGGTTAAGTTAGGATGTTGATCTTG
>CAYPYH010000085.1:0-2796 GCA_964415145.1 uncultured Gammaproteobacteria bacterium | reverse complement strand
CAGCCCCAAGCGCGACCTCTGGCGTCAGCCCGAGAGCGAGAAGGCGAAGATGGACCTGATCGGCGTCGAGCTCGGCACGACGGTCAACACCTACCTCTGGTACGATCTGGGTTCGGATCCGATCGTCTCCGTCAAGGCGATGGACGCGATCGTGGCCCAGGTCTTCACGAAGGAGACGCCCCCTGGCTTCGGTGACATCGAACTGCACCAGAGCCACATCATCCCGGGGTCCGTATTGCTTCGTCTGCGCGGCAACCTGCGCGTGCACCCGAGCCTGATCCTCGACGATCGCTACCTTCCGCTCTACCAGTTCGGGCACGGTGACGATCGTGACGATCCCACCAAGTACATCCACTTTCCGGAGGCCCTCGCTTTCGCGTAGCTCCCGCTCGCACAAACAACTTCGTAGTTGCCTGTGTAGCGGGGGTTGTTTGTTTAGATAGTAAAATCTCCTACGCGTGTTCTGTGAATTTTTGTAATTACGCTCGCAACACCAAAAGCGTTTCTTATGATTTCAGGAATGGCGCGTATGTAGGTGCCCGAGATTACGTCGATGGTGAATGCATAACGTGTGAGCGTTTGAGATAATTCAATATCGCTCCACGCTTGGTGGATTATACTTTGGCGAAAGTCCCCTTTTACGATTTTGCATGCGTGTTGGGCTTGAGTTTTCAGCTCGATAGATGCGAGCGGTTCAGGCGAAGCGCTGTGTGTAATGCGATATTGCGCGGGGCGCGAAGGCCGAGAAATTTGCATGCCTTCGCGCGCGTACTCGTGCAAAGGTTTTCCGCCCACCGTTTTTGAAGAGTAATGCGGGTACGGGATTTCGGTGATCGATTCTAAACATGTAATGATGTCCTGAAGACTCGGTACAACCTGTGAATTCCCCGCCTGTGGAATTCCAAGTAAATCCCCTGTGTCTGTTTCTACACCAAACGCGAATTCGATTTCATATGTTTTACTCAAACCAAGGTACTGTTCTTTTTCGTGCACGCCCTCCCCACGTAAAACCAAAAGAAGTCCTGTGGCGAGTGGATCGAGTCGTCCGGCGTATGTCGCTTTTTCCAATGGCCCTAAAACGCCAGAAAGGCGCAACGCCTGAATGGTTTCAAGTGGCGTTGCGCCATACGGCTTATCAACCAAAATCAAATCCTTAGATAACATTGAACCCTGCAAGTAATACGACTACCCCAAGCACGAATGAAAAAACAGCCGCTGTGTGCAAGTACGCTGACTTCATCATAAAATGCGAAAAACGAATCGCCCAGTTTGGCACCATAAATAAGGTAATTCCTTTCGCAATACTAAACCACCCAAATAGCGTTGTAAGCAATGCGAGATCAAATGTATAATGCGGGTGAAGCATGACGGTCATGAGTCCAATAAAGAGCGCGCACCCACCGCCCAGCATCACAATGGCATGATTGTCTTCGATATCTCCAAGCACTTGTTCCCATGAATACCGATTGACAACAATCGCAATTGCTGATAGTGCGAGTAGAGAACCGTAAAAGATTTCCAAGAATGTGTTAATATCGTTCATATAAGCTAAATGATAACATATGCCAGAATTGGAACGTAATCCACTTGAACGTGCACGAGAGCGCAGGCAGTCGCTCGAAGAGGCATATGGCGTCGAAGGCAAGCGCCCTCTTTCGGTTGAACATGCGCAAAAGATCTATAATGATCAGCTAGGCTTCGCGCGTGACTACGTGCTTCGTGAGCGCAAAAAGAACGCCATGGACGCATATGGAAAACGGGTTGCCTCTTCTATTCCCGAGCTCAATCGTTCGGCAATAATCAAAACAGCGCTAGACGCCATGAAGAGAATCAATTCGGGTGAATACGAGGAATCTGTCGCCATTCGCAAGCAAGCTGAACTTCTTGCCAAATATGATGGCTATGATTTCACCGAAGCTTTTTCAATGATTGGGTCTGTCGTAAGCGCTATGCATAAAGAAGGCCCTCCCCCTACCGTTGACGAAGAACTTAGCGAAGAGGAATTGGCTCATTTGCAGCGTGTTGCGGTACGTATGACTCGCCATGCAGTGGACCGAAACCCCTTGTATAAAAACGGGGTTTTTGCGACCCAAGAGCTCGTTCCCCTACTAGGCTTTACGGACACCGAAGTACGAATTGACGAGCGCCAAAGGCAGCTAGACCTGTTTAGAAACAAATCTTGACCCTGACTTTTAAATATGTTACGCTCCTCGTGCTCGAAAGAGCATATTCGGGGGTAGCTCAGCGGCAGAGCAGTTGACTGTGAACATTAAACGCAGCTTCCGACGGCAACGTCGGAATGAAATGAGGTGAATTGCTGGAAGCCTTCCGTGGAAACACGTTGGTAATCAGCAGCCAAGCCCGCGCAAGCGGGAAGGTTCAGAGACTATCCGCAAGGAGTACTTACCACAATGTGGTTGGGAAGCGCCTCACATCCCACTGGGATGAAGATATAGTCCACGCCCTTAGGAAACTTTGGGATCAAGTGTAATCAATTGGTCGTGGGTTCGATCCCCACCCCCCGAGCCAGAGAATCCATCACAGCAATGTGGTGGTTTTTCTTTTAAAGCTAAACATCTTGAATTGAGCCGTGGCTTAGGAAATTCTTGAATTGTTGTTCTGAAATCACTCCAGGTACGAGGAAGACGGTTTTTGCATATAGATTAGGGTTACTTTCGTGCGTAAAAGTTCTTCCATCCTGAAAATAGCCAATCCCGGTTGTGGTATCAACGACCACGTCATCTTCTATGTTGTAGAGATATCTTACTTCCATATATTTAATTATACGCTTGGTTT
>CAYPYH010000084.1:0-2975 GCA_964415145.1 uncultured Gammaproteobacteria bacterium | reverse complement strand
CACTCAATCAAGATACTGACGGAGACACGTATGTAGACGGCCAAGAAGTAGCCAATGGATTTAATCCTGCGGGATCGGGTCGTTTATTCGAACCATTGCCACCGCGTGCCGAACCTAAATAAACCCTGTGTTTAAAAAGCGAAAAAAACAAACAGCCGAGGCTACTGTCGTAGCAACGTCTCATCCATTGTTTGATTTTTCGGTTATAGATAGTGGAATGCGTGACGCTTCACGCGATTACTCTTCTCTAAGCGCGTATGCTGCAGTACAAAAGAGTGCGAACGCCCTGCAGGTTGTGCCGGTTCCAGTGCCGGTTGTAGTTCCCGAAGTAAAGCCGGTAGTGGCTCAAAAAAAGAAGCCAATCGTTTCGCGCATGGTTTTGTTGAGCGGTTTTTTCATTTTGCTTGCGAGTATGATTGGTGGTGGGGCACTTTTGTGGTCTTTGCGCAGTCAGGAACCACCGGTGACTGCACCGATCGCAAGACCTCCCGTGGTGACATCTCCTGTTGTTGTTCCGCCGCCTGTGGATGTTCCTACACGCTTTGACACACAAGGAAAGGACACGGATAGCGACGGTTTAACCGATGCGGAAGAACGTTTGTTTGGAACCGATATTCGTAATCCAGACACGGATGAAGATACTTTTTTGGATAATAATGAGGTATTCCATGGGTACGATCCTACGAAGCCATCCCCTGCGTCTTTAGCAGATTCGCAATATGCGAACGAATACACATATAGTGGCAAACCATCATTTCATTTCCTGAAATTAAATCCGTGGTCTATTGAAGCGCCAACCATCATACCTGAAGGATCAAGAGGTTCTTTACGTCTACTTACTGCGAGTGGCGCTGAATTCCGCATTTCGATCCTAGAGCTGGGCACAGGGCAAACGATGGGGGATTGGTACGACGCATCTACCTGGCGTGATACGTACGGAGTATATACTCAGTTACATGCCTTTGTTTCTAAGCAGGGCTACGTAGGGCGCATGACGGAAGATAAGCGTACTGCTTTTTTGGATAATGGGGATTCAGTCATCGTGTTTGAATATGATTTAAAAATGGAACGTGTTGTTGAATATGCGCAGGTGTTCCAAATGATGATTAATAGTTTTCTTATTCTCCCATGATCACACTTGAAGTAAATCAGGACATGGTCCCTGTAGAACATCAGCTAAAAAAAGCGGATGTTTTGCGCTTAGGGAACTTGCTTACAAAGGTACCCAATTATATACCCGGAACCATTGCTATAGAATTTGTGAGCGATGATCGCATTCAAACGCTCAATCGCAGGTACCGACATAAGGATAAAGTGACGGATGTACTTTCATTTACCTATAGCGCGCAGGCGGGGGAGCATTTGGGGGACGTTGTGGTGTCGTATGACCAAGCGGTGCGCCAGGCGGGGGCGGGTGATATTCATTTGGAAATTACAGACTTGGTCGTACATGGTATATTGCACGTGCTAGGGTATGATCACGAAAAGGCAGAAGATGCTGAAAAGATGTTTCCACAACAAGATGCTATTGTACAAAAACTTCTATGATTTCAATTTCAACATTTGTACGTAGCTTAAAACATTCGATCAGGGGAATTGGATTAGTGCTTAAACGTGAGAATAGTTTTCGCATTCAAACAGCGGTTGGGGTGGCGGTGCTCGTGGCGGTCATCGTACTTCCGCTTGAAATATGGCAGCGCATATTACTTATTCTTATGACCGCCGCCGTCGCGGTTCTTGAAATCCTTAATACTGTATTTGAACGGCTGTCGGACGTATTAAAGCCGCGCCTACACCCATTGGTGAAAGAGATCAAAGATATGATGGCAGGGGCGGTTCTTATCACCTCTTGCACAGCAGCTACCATAGGTATCTTGATTTTCCTTTCGTTTTTCCAAGTAATTTAGCCCTTCTCCTTTCGTTCCTAATTTTGTATAATAGCCCAAGATATGGCAGAGCAGATAATAGCTGGTTTAGACATTGGATCTTCAACGATACGTGTCGTAATTGCACAGGTAATGGCGGACACAGAAGGTCAGTCAGGTCTTCATATTGTCGGAGCGGTGTGCGTGCCTAGTGAAGGAATGCACCGCGGGAGTGTTTCGAGCATGGAAGAGGTTGTTTCATCGATTTCAAAGGCATTAGAACGTGCCGAGCGCATGACAGGCATTGCGGTTGCTCGAGCTTGGGTTTCAATCGCAGGGCAACATGTGCTTGTACAGGAGTCACGCGGTGTAGTGGGTGTTTCACGACCTGACGGTGAAATTCAGGAAAGCGACATCGAACGCGCAATCGAAGCGGCGCGCACGGTGGCTACGCCATCAAATTATGAAATTTTGCACGTAGTGCCAAAGAGTTTTACGGTAGACGGTCAACGTGGGATTAAAGATCCGCTTGGCATGAATGGAATTCGTCTTGAAGTAGATGCGGTGATTATTCAAACGATTTCTTCACAGATTAAGAATATTACAAAGAGCGTATATCGTACCGGGATCGAAATTGATGATTTGGTTTTCACTCCACTTGCAACCGCTGAAGCGGTTCTAAGCAAGCGTCAAAAGGAGCTTGGAGTTTGTTTGGCGGACATTGGAGCTACGTCCACCTCTCTTGTGGTATATGAGGAAGGGGACATATTGCATACCGCGGTGCTTCCAATTGGGGGCGACCATATTACGAATGATATTGCGATTGGTTTGCGTACGTCGCTCGACGTTGCTCGCAGTGTAAAACACGAAGTGGGCCACGCTTCACCAAAGGATATAGAGAAAAATGAAACGTATCGATTGAATGACTTTGGCTCACAAGAGGGAGATGATTTTAAGAGTAAGTTTGTGGCTGAGATCTGTGAAGCACGCGTAGAAGAGATCTGTGAAGCGATTGATGCAGAGCTTAAAAAGGTGGACCGTTCAGGAATGCTTCCTGTGGGAATCGTGTTTACAGGGGCGACGCTTAAACTGCCTGGATTTACTGAAGTA
>CAYPYH010000083.1:0-3093 GCA_964415145.1 uncultured Gammaproteobacteria bacterium | reverse complement strand
ATGTATCATTATTCCTCGTTCTGTTCGCTGACGTACGTATAATATAATATTTTACGACACATAATCCATGTTTTCTAGCATGGTCTCGTAGCTCAATTGGATAGAGCAGATCCGTCCTAAGGATAAGGTTGTAGGTTCGACCCCTATCGAGGCCACCATATAGGAACCCACTCATAGCACTTGTGCTCATGCGTGGGTTTTTATTTTTTTGGATAATATTGTTTCACGTGAAACAATTTGTGCTAAGCTATTACCCGTATGGACATAGAAAAAGAAATTGGTGAAATAATTGAGCGTAATAAGCGAGTTGAATTAGATAAGGCTTGGGAGATGAGTTGGGCGCGTCGTATAACGATCATGAGCATTACGTATATATGTGTCCTTTTCTATTTAGAAATAATCGGAGCGCCCGATGCTATATTGAACGCCTTTATTCCAGTGACTGGGTACCTATTATCCACACTTTCACTGTCGGCTGTGAAGAAGCTGTGGATAACTTATCAAAAATAAGATGTTTCACGTGAAACAAGTAAAAACGATGAGCACAATTTGTGCTCATCGTTTTGTCTAGGCCATCCTAGACAATGTGGATAACTTTAGCCATTTTTTAGTAATTTATCAGTTTTTTGCTTGTCGGCATGAGGTTAGCATCCTTTTTAAAATGATCTAAAACGGTATGTTAGGAACATTCATCCAAGAGTAGGTGTGCATATAAAAAAATATTTCGTTTCACGTGAAACAATTTATTCGGAGTATATTTACGTATAGTATTTTACGACACATTTTACTTATTCACCTTTCATGATAGAATTTGCCCATTATGTTGAAGGTAGGAATTGTTGGGCTTCCAAATGTGGGTAAATCTACCCTCTTTTCAGCTCTCACTAAAAAACAGGTGGATTGTGCCAACTATCCTTTCTGCACAATCGAACCAAATGTGGGTATTGTTGAGGTTCCAGACGCTCGCTTAAAGGTACTTTCTGACATTTCTGGATCAGAAAAACTTATTCCTGCAGCCATTGAATTCGTGGATATTGCGGGGATTGTGAAGGGTGCATATAAAGGTGAGGGACTTGGAAACCAATTCTTGGCTAATATTCGCGAAACTGACATTATCGTTCACGTAGTTCGTGCTTTTGGTGGTGAAGTAACGCACGTGGACGGATCTGTAGACCCCGTGCGCGACGCTGAAGTCATTGAAACGGAATTAATTATGGCCGACCTCTCAACGGTAGATAAGCGTCTTTCAGGAATCGAGCGAAAGGCAGAGGCAACACGCGATAAAGCATTGGTTATCGAAGTATCTGGACTTAAAAAATTAAAAACGCTTCTCGAACAAGGTCATGTGGCTCGCGAAGTAGAATTTACGGAAGACGAAGCGATCGCGCTCAAAGATTTTCAGCTTCTTACGCAAAAACAAATGATCTACATTGTAAATGTGGATGAGAAAGATGCAATCGATCCAAATTGGAAGTCGCCATTGGGTGACAAAGGTGTATCGATCCCAATTTCAGTACAGATTGAAGCGGACCTTTCTACAATGTCAGCAGAAGACGCAAAAATGTTCATGGAAGAACTTGGCATGAAAGAATCTGGATTGGATCGTGTGATTCGTACGGCGTATAAGGCGCTTGGACTCATTACGTACTTTACGTCTGGTGAAAAAGAAACACGTGCGTGGACGATTAAAGATGGAATGAAAGGGCCTCAAGCAGCTGGTGTGATCCACACAGATTTTGAAAAAGGATTTATTCGCGCCGAAGTAATTGCGTATGATGACTACGTTACATGTAACGGAGAGTCTGGTGCGCGCGATGTAGGAAAATTGCGCATTGAAGGAAAAGAATACGTAATGAAAGATGGAGACGTGTGTCACTTCCGATTCAACTAAAGATAAAAAGAAAATCACCCACGTTGCGTGGGTGATTTTTTATGGAGCAATGAACTTTACAATATTGCGTCCAACAAATTGGTCTTTATGTCGGTACAAAAGTTCAAATTCTTTTTTGAACCCAGCTTTTTCAAGTAGTTCAATGAAACGATCAGGCATTGGAACTTCACCTAAGTAGTGGCGCGGAAGTGAAATAACGATCACTGCTTTTGGTGCGAGTACGGGCTTTAATCCAATGAAACTTTCTTGGTACAACTGTTCTAATGATTCAATTTCTTTTGCAAGCGCGTGACGTGCTTCGCGGCCCGTGCGAGGACTTCCTAAAAGCGGCTCGGTAATAAGGTGAGTCACGGTACGTGGTTGAATGAGTGCAGAAACATTCTTAGCCGCACTTACACGTAAGGTTGGTTCGACTTCAATTTTTAAATGTTCAAAATTTTCACGCGAGGAATCGATCGCGAGCGGATCGATATCGGAACCGATTAATTTTTGTACTCCAATAAGCGCCGCCTGTTCAAGCAGTGTTCCTGTTCCGCAGAATGGATCAAGTAAGGTACTTTCACTATTTGCGCCAGATAGATTTACCATTAAGCGCGCAAGTTTTGGAGGGAGCATTCCACGCTTCATGTCGCGTGAAGGGCGGTTCATGTCGTACTGCGACCACATTTCAAGCGGCTGGAAAGAAAGCGTGCGCGCAACTACCACTTGTTTTCCTTTTGGAAAAAGTAAAAATTCAAATCCGTGCTCGAGTACTTTATTTTTGAGTAGGTCTGCGGCAGATAGTTGCTTATTGTTTGATGTCACAAGTCGCACTTTTACTCCCTTGGTGCGCAGATGTTTTTTGAGTTCCAGTCCTACGCGCATAGGATTAATCCCTCCATCATTTCCATACACACTCGCACCAAAAATAACTTTACCTTCCCGTTCGGGGCAAAGAGGAATAAGTGACTCGGCCAGATCACGTTCATTGATGTATGTGAGTTCACCTAAAAATTCAGCGATCTTTACTGTTCCCGCAAGACGATTTTGTAAAGCAGAAGCTTCGCGGCTAGACTCAAACACCGCATACTCATTTGCGTCTATTTCGGGTCTAGTCCCTAAGACCGTTTGAATTTCGGTAAAAGAGAGGTCTGGGTGGTTTCCAAGTACGAATAGGAGTTTCATGTGGCGCAATATAACGTATAACGCTAGATAAAAAAAGG
>CAYPYH010000082.1:0-3218 GCA_964415145.1 uncultured Gammaproteobacteria bacterium | reverse complement strand
AATCGATCAAATTGAAAAGATGCTTCCAGAAATGTTAGTAGCAAAGCTTCCTGCCGCTCGAGCTAAGTTTGAGACACGTTGTCAGCGCATTTGGGGCACGTACGCTGTAGGCTCGGCTACCACACCAATACCAACCGACTTCTAATATGCACAAGATGCCTTTGGATTTGCAAAAAAGTCTTGCGACCAATAAGGCGGCACGAGCGGCGTGGGAAAGCCTTACACCTCTCGCGCGTAATGAATGGATTTGCTGGGTGACATCTGTGAAGAAAGACGAAACAAAAAAAGGAACATATTCAGAGATTAGCGATCGAGCTCAAAGAAGGAAAACGCCGGCCATGTTGTTGGATAGGTTGTATTCATCGCACAGACAAAGCGATCAGCCCTTCGGTGCAAGGAATACTAAGTAGAAAATCCAAAAAGAATACGTGAATATAAAACCAACTATGCCCATGGACATTGAAAAATATAATCGTGCTCAATCGGCCCAGTACAAAGAAATCTGCAATAAGCTCATGGAAGTAATTGCGACTGAGCTTAAAAAAGCTGAGAGCAAATTGTGGCACGGCGGTCCCGTGTGGTTTTTAGATGGCAATCCGATTGTAGGCTACAGCGTACGCAAGGCTGGGGTTCAACTTCTTTTTTGGAGTGGACAGTCATTTGAAGATAGCGGCCTCATATCTGAGGGTTCATTTAAGGCCGCACAAATGTACTATGTTGATATTAAGGACATTAAAGTTACTGCACTGCGTGGTTGGCTCAAGCAAGCTAAGCGTATTCAGTGGGACTATAAAAACATTGTGAAGCGCAAGGGAAAGTTGGTAAAAATCGGGAATTGGTAATTGCGGATAAAAAAGATACCAATTTGTATTAAACGAGTGACGAGGGTCGCGTAGTGCGGGCGTCCAATTGTGTACTTGTGAATGTACACATATAGGGCGCGCTCATTGACAAAAGTCAAAAAATATGGTTGACTCAGTACTTCAACCGAACGATCCAGTATGGTTGAATTCCTTTCATTTTCATAGGGAGCTCACATGATTTTCGACCGCAATGTGATCATCGAGGGACTTGGCGTCACGGGCATGGCGGTGCTCTTGCACCTTGCCTGGTTCACCAATGTGAACCATGTCACCGCCGTCGACCGACGTCCGGGCCCTGCCCAGGTCAATTCCAGCCCCGAGAACAATAGTCAGACCGAGCACCAGGGCGAGGCGGAATCGAACTACAGCGAAGACAAGGTCAGAGAGGTTCATGCAATGGCCCAGCTCCAGATTGGGTTCATCGAGAACTTCGCGCCCCATGCGGGCCGACGCATCGACACCCACATGATCGGGGTGGGCGCAGAGGAAGTGGCATTGTTCGAAGAACGCTTCGAATGGCTCGTGAAGCTGCTTCCTCATCTGCGACTGCTCCGACGTGCGGAGCTCGCCATCATGGAACCGAAGCTGATCGAGGGGCGTGACCCGAACGAACCAATCGTCTCGATCTACTCCAACCGTGGCTTCATGGTGGACTTCCAGCAGTTCGGCGAAGCCATGCTCGACAAGACCATGGAGATGGTGCGTGAAAGCGGTCGCGACTTCGAGATCCTGTTCAATACCGACTGCGGCAATGAGCGGCGTATCGAGGGCGGCTTCGCACTCACCGTCGGTGGTCGCGAGGTCACCTGCCGCGTGCTCGAAATTGCCAAGGGCAATGGATCGATCCTGGTCGCGCATCGGCTCGGCTATGGCTTGAACCTTGTGACTCTCCCCGTTGGTGGTGGCTACTATGTCGCCCCCGTCCAGGTGAACAGCAAGGTGTACGGCTTCCAGGATGATCGCATTCCTTTGGCAGCAGTCCACCTCGACCCGGATCTCAACAATGCGGGCGTGATGCGCTTTGGTCCCACGGCCGAACCCATTCCCATGCTCGAGCCCGACTCGCTGTTGAGCGCGTGGGAGTTCATGAAGACTGGCACTCTGACGCCGCGTGGCCTCTTCGGTGTCTGCATGATGCTCACGTTCAATCTGTTCTTGGTCTGGTTCGGCCTCAAGAACATGCGTTACCGCATTCCGTTCGTGGGCAAGTGGCTCTTCGCCAGGTACGCGGCCCAGAAGATCATGCCCAGCATTCGTGCGCGTGACCTGACGCGCGCAAGTGGCAAGGGTGGCGTCCGTGGGCAGCTGGTGGATCTCGACACGTGGAAGCTCTCCAAGCTCACGCGTATCCTTCCTCCTGAAGGTGTTCACGCAAACTGCATCCCCGCCCCTTCTCCCGGCGCATCGGCTGCCATGGGCAATGCGGTGATCAGTGTGCGAAACATCGTGAAGTGGCTCGGCCCCGAGTACACGTACGACGAAGCCGCCATGCGCGAAGCGTTCGCTGTTCGTCCTCGTTCCGCGTGATTCAAAGGGCCATCCGCTTCACGTAGCGGATGGCCTCATTTTATTTGATCCAACTTTCTTGATACTGTGGTGGATGTTATGAAGTCTCTCATCATGAAAAACCCTGCGCTCTTCGCATTCCTTATTTTAGTTGCGCTTTGGCAAGGGCTCGGGGCGGCCATGTATATGGTTGTACTTGCGAATCACCCTGCGGCACCTTTCTTTTTTGGCGCTGTTAAAATAATCATGCTAGTCCTTCCGATTATTGGGGTTTGGCTTGGAATTTCTACAGGACGCCTATTTGGCGGGTGGAACAAGAAAGACGTACTGCTTGGGCTTGGACTTGGTGGTACCTTCTTTTTGGCGCTTCTAGGCGTCTTCCTATTAGCTCCAGAGCTCTTTGCCGAAGCATCAAAAGAAGCGCTACCTCGCGCTACCGCATTTGGGATCGGAGCGCCTCTCACCTTTGTGATCGCCGGAGTTCTTTTCGCTATTGTACATTCTTTATTTGAAGAATATTATTGGCGTTGGTTTGTCTTTGGGGGTCTTTCGTCATTCATATCTATTCCCCTTTCCATCATTGTTTCCGCGATCGCTTTCTCGCTCCATCATATATTCATCCTTCTCCCCTTCGTCCCCTTTCCGCTTGCCATTATTGGAGGAGCGATAGTGGGAGCTATTGGTGGGCTATGGTCATTCATCTATACTAAGCGCCAAAATCTTGTGGCCCCATGGATTTCTCATATCGCCGCAGATCTCGCAATTGTCTATATTATTTATCAGATATTATTCTAACTATGAAAATGTTAAATCCTAAGGATGTAGACGTCTACATCACCAAAGCAAGCC
>CAYPYH010000081.1:0-3224 GCA_964415145.1 uncultured Gammaproteobacteria bacterium | reverse complement strand
GGTCATACTTCGCCTCCTTCAAAAATGAAAAGAGAGACCCTCGTGTTGCAATAAGCGTATGTATAAATCCAATCGTCACAAAAAGTAAGTCACGTGCACGAATAATCGCCACAAAGGCCAATGCGTTAATTGGAATGGCGAGCGTAGAAAAAATAAAGTCCATGCTTCCCTCGAACACTCCAATACCCGCAGGTATTGGTACAAGCAAAGCGATCCCCGGCAATGTCGCCGCCAAAAATGCCTGACTAAACTGAATGCCTGTAAAACCAAATCCCCAAGCAATGAAATAGACTTCCACAATACGGAAAAGCATCGTGATCACTGAAAGTCCCATAATCCATAAAGTGACACGACGTTGTTTTACAAAGAAATCAATAATCGTTCGCTCAGTTTCTGCTAGAAAATGTAAAGTCTTACTCCATGGGTGATTTTTTCGTTGGCGTTTTTCTATCCCTTCGAATGGTCGATACCCCTTCCACGCCAAGAACCAAAGTCCCAAGAAAAAACTAAAGAACAAAATAATAAACAAGAAACTCACATAATTGGTTGAAAAATCCGTCACGCCTTGGAATAAAGACAAGATGAATCCAAGGAAAATGAATCCCGCCAAGAACGTGACTTCAAAGGCAATATCGAGCGTGACTCCCGCCGTGGCTCGCTCTGCGCGCACACCGTCTTTTGCCAAAAGCGCAATGCGCACTGGCTCGCCCCCTGTTTGGGCCGACGGAATAATATAGCTAAAGCAATACCCTGCCATACGGTGCAAATACATGCTGAAAAAGGAAATAGGCCCATTCCCATTTTGCATATAATCCGCAATGAGCTTCCAGCGGAGCACATAAAGACCGAAATTTACAAGCGAAAGTACCGCAAATCCAATGAATGTAATAATACCAAATGTACGCAATTCTGTAGCTAATTGATTGAAATCCTGCTTCGCAACCGTTAGGTACAGTAAATATAAACCAGCAGCTGTAAGCGCCCCAATTCCAATCCACTTCAAAATACGCTTCATACATCATCATTCTAAGGCAAGGGGCAAAATAAAGCGACTAGCTAATCCACAGACTAGCTAGTCGCTTTTTCCGGTCCTACATCCCCACGGGCATTGGCGAATCCTTTGGCAAAAATTTCTTATTGAGCGCAATGGTTACAATGGTCGTTGTAATCCAGTAAATCATCACACCCGCTGGAAGCGTGGTTGAACCAACAATCAAGGTCATTGCAGGAATGAAGTACAGAGTAAACCGTTGCATTGTAGCCGCCATATCTTCATCGAGCGCCCCCGAAGACTTTTTCACTTCTGCCGCAGGCTTGATCGGAAGACTTGTGCGCACTTGGTAATACTGTAGTCCTGCCGCGAGTATTGCAAGCGGAATTGAAATTGCCGCCAAATCAATTGCTCCGAGGAACTGCGTATGCATCACATCAGTCGCTGGAATGAAACCGTATATCACATCCGCGTGTACTGCTGACAAATCTCCGCGCAAGACCTGGAAAATCGCAATGAAGATTGGAATCTGTACCAAGATCGGCAAACAAGATCCAAGTGGGTTTACTTTATGCTCCTTGTAAATCGCCATTAATTCTTGTGCCATCTTTTCTTTCTCATCCTTATATTGCTCTTTGATCGCATTGATCTTTGGCTGCAATTCTTTCATTTCACGCTGTGCCTTCATGGTCTTGAAAGTCAGTGGGAACAATGCAGCTTTAATAATCACCGTAAGCCCAATGATCGACCAACCTAAATCATTTCCTGGCAAGATGGTTGCCAATAAAACGAGAAGATTGTAAATCGGCTGGTAAAAAATGGTGAAGAAAAATCCCATAGTTTACGCTAATTTTTCTGTTGGTCCTTCTGCTTCAAATTCATCTGCCGCATCTTCTGCGTCCTCAGCCTTTGTTTCTTCTTCTTGAATTCCTTCTGAAGAAACTTCCTGCATCTCTGTTTGTGATAATTCTTTTTCAGAAAGTACTTCTGCTACAGCACCGTCTCCTGCGACGCTAATATTCCACCCTGTAAGACGTGCAGCCAAACGTACATTTTGCCCACCGCGCCCAATCGCAAGTGAAAGCTGATCTTCTGCTACTTTTACAAATGCAGCCTTTTCGTCCTCTGAAAGACGCACTTCCAAAACTTTTGCTGGAGAAAGCGCTTCCATAATAAAGGCAACATCATCTTCCTTCCATTCAATCACGTCAATCTTTTCTCCATTCAATTCATTGATGATTGTCTGAATACGTGTTCCACGTTGACCAATACATGCACCCACCGGGTCAACTGATTCGTCTGTTGAAGAAACGGCGATCTTGGTACGTGCTCCTGGTTCACGCGCTACACCTTTAATTTCCACGATCCCCTCACCTACTTCTGGAATTTCAATATCAAAGAGTTCGCGCACAAGCATTTCACTTGTTCGTGACACAAGAATCTGTGGACCACGAGCGCCCAATGACACTTCGCGTACAAATACTTTAATACGTTGTCCGGCGGTGTAACGCTCGGTACGCACCTGATCTTCTGGAACCATCACGGCTGTGGTGCGACCAAGGTCTACCAAAATCACGCGACCTTCGCGACGCTGAACAGTACCAATAAGTACTTCTCCCTCGTATTCCTTATATTCATTAAAGATAATTTCACGTTCCGCTTCACGAAGCTTTTGCATGATCACTTGCTTTGCGGTCATTGCTGCCATACGCCCGAATTCTCCAGGCACGGGAAGTTCCGTACGCAAAACATCACCAAGCGCTGCATTCATTTTAAGTACGCGCGCCTGTGAATGCATGATGTCGGTCTTTGGATTGAAGCTTTGTCCTTCTTCGGTTTCATCTACTTCAGGAATTGGCTCACCAGATGCCTTTGCCGCTTCGCGCGCCGCGTGCAATTCCGCTTGCTTTAATTCGATCGCTTCAAGTTCTTCTTGCGAAATGTCTTCTACGACGGTTTTAATGTCATATGCTTTCATTCCCCCTGTTTCTGGATCAAATTGAATTTCAATGTTTTGCATGCGGTCTCCGTAGTCCTTACGATACGCAGCTGCCAATGCCGTTTGAATAGTCTCTAAAACGGTATCATAAGAGAGACCTTTTTCTTCACACACGTGTTTAATTGCTTGAACGATTTCTGATGCCATATTCAAATATTTAATTGTAAGATCGAAAACACATGGAACAGGGCCTTTTAAGCAAGAGACCCGGCCATTCAGCCGAGTTCCACTGAG
>CAYPYH010000080.1:0-3319 GCA_964415145.1 uncultured Gammaproteobacteria bacterium | reverse complement strand
TATACACCACGGAGGCATTTTATATTCCAGGATTTGTAGATGGCATTTTGGGCGCAAAGGCCGGTGAAACAAAAACATTCCCGCTCACTTTCCCAACCGACTATCATGCAAAGCATTTGGCTGGACGCGCAGTTCAATTTGAGGTGGAAGTAAAAGAAATTTTCCTACGCGATAAACCAACGGTGGACGACGCTTTTGCCGCTAAGCTTGGCCTAAAAGACCGCGCCGAACTTGAAGCGCGCCTTAAGGAAAATCTCATGAACGAAAACACCGTTGAAGAACTACGTCGTCAAGACACCGAGATCCTTAACCTTGTAACGGACAAGTCTCAATTCGAACAGATTCCTGATCTTCTTGTAAACCAAGAAGTAGACCGCATGGTGCAAGAATTGGAATACAATGTGGAACAATCTGGCGGAATCTTCGAGGAATATTTGAAGCAAATCAACAAAACGCTTCCTGACATCAAGTTGGATTTCACAAAAACTGCGATCAAGCGTATCCAAGCGTCTTTGTTCATTGCAGCCTACGCGAAAGAACATAATGTAACTATTTCGGACGAAGCAATGGCTGCATTCATGCAAGATGCCCAAAGTGAATACGGAGAGAAAGCTCAAGAATATATTGATAATCCGCGCTACCAAGCTTTTGCACAAGAACGCCTCTTGCACACCGCCGTGCTTAGCGCCTTGCGTGAACTCATGGTGAAATAAATACCTATGATCCTCCATGTGCACGCACATCCTCGCGCCCATAAAACCGCCATTCGTGGCTGGGTAGGGGATGTCTTGCACATTAATGTCCATGCCACCACAAAAGAAAACGAAGCCAACCTTGAGTTGCTTCGTTTTTTGTCTGAAGTATTAAACACACCCAAGACATCTCTCGCAATTGTGCGCGGTTCCCGAGGACGCATTAAACAAGTCTCCATTCCTGACGACTCTCAACTAGGCCTACCTGCACGTACCACGGGATCATAGCCGCCTCTTGAGCACGGATTGCACCGAAGCACGCGCCAAAAGGCCTTGAGCCCACCACGAAGCACGCCATAGCGCTCTACCGCCTCATATCCATACTGCGAACAGGTGGGCGTAAACTGACAATATCCATAAGGATATTTGTGTTTAAAGACTCCGTGGTCAGGAGAAAGTGTTTTTTGATACCCAAAAATAAGGGTCATCACGAAGTACCTAGGCAATAATATTATTTTTCTGACAAATAGCACGCAATTTTTCCAAACGCTCTTCATAAGAAAGGGTGGCCGAAAGCTTAGTAGGGTAGAACAATATATCGAATCCATTGGTACTCTCGCCTAAAAGAGCTTGTGCGACCTCGCGATACTGTCGGCGCAACCGATTACGTACTACGGCACGCTTGTCGGTCTTTGTTCCGATCACAAAGGCTACACGCACCAATCCAAGGTCATTTTTAATAAAACGCATGCCGCAATACAGGTCGCGCACACTGCGTCCTTTCTTTCCAACGAGATCTATGTCCGTTTTTTTAGATAGTCGTGTCAAAATCATACACAATACGAAAAAGGGGCTTAACCCCTTTTTATCGTGGACGCGCCTTTACCGCAAGGCGCTTTCGTCCTTTAGCTCGACGACGCTGAAGTAGGGATTGACCCGTACCCGTACGCATACGCGCGCGAAATCCATACTTCTTAGCTCGTTGGCGCTTTTTAGGTTGATACGTGCGCTTTGGCATAGAATGTGGGCAAAAGATAACATTCGGGGCCAGAAGTGTCAAGACGTCCCTCAAGCTAGGGTATTTATACACAAGTAATCCACAGGTGTGGCCAATAATTTCACTGCCTGTTGCGGCCTGTGGATATCTGATATAGTATGCCTATTGTCGTCAATTTTGTGGTGATTTTATGAATACACATGAACTGTGGCAAGCCACACTCGGGGAACTTGAGCTCAAACTAAGTCGGGCTCATTTCACGACTTGGTTCAAGAGTACGTTCATTGTTCAGTTTTCTCCACAGGAGATCATCATTGCGGTTCCAAATACCTTTACCAAGGCTTGGCTTGAGAAAAAGTACCACAAAGACATTATTGAATCGGTACAAAAGATCACTGAACATACCATTCGAAACATTACCTATCGCGTAGAATCAGCTCCTGCGGATCCTCAGCCCATTTTATTTGAAGTAGCGGTTCCAAGACCGCTCGAAATTACCACGCCTCCTGCCCAAGAACCTGTAGAGCAGTATCATTTCCAAACAGACGCGTACCCAGCACAACAAACGCATGCGGCTATCAATCC
The DNA here is from genome assembly GCA_964415145.1 of uncultured Gammaproteobacteria bacterium. Lineage (GTDB taxonomy): Bacteria > Patescibacteriota > Patescibacteriia > UBA9934 > UBA9934 > CAYFMS01. The sequence continues at coordinate 1,045 of CAYPYH010000080.1, read as the reverse complement.
TAGCTATACTTTCTCTTCTTTTGTTGTCGGAAAGCAAAATGAATTAGCGCATGCAGCTGCGCAAGCCGTTGCGAGTCAACCTGGATCTGCCTACAACCCACTTTTCATTTACGGTGGCGTAGGGCTTGGTAAAACACACCTTTTGCACGCGGTAGGAAATGAAATCCTTGCAAGAAACCCTCGTGCACGCGTCCTTTATGTATCTTGTGAGCAGTTTACAAATGACTTTATTCACGCGGTTCGTGGTGGACGAGCAAAAGAATTTAAAGACCGCTACCGCACCGTAGACCTTCTGCTTATTGACGACATCCAGTTCATTACCGGAAAAGAAGGAACACAGGAAGAGTTCTTCCATACCTTCAACACCCTTCACCAAGCGAATAAGCAGATCATTATTTCGTCTGATCGACCACCAAAAGCGATTGCCGCTTTGGAAAAGCGCCTCCTTTCCCGTCTTGAATGGGGAATGCTCGTGGACGTTGGCGCCCCCGATCTTGAAACCCGTATCGCTATCTTGCAAATTAAATGTCAAAAGCGTGGAGCTGATGTTCCTCGTGAAATCCTCCATTTCATTGCAAATAACATTCACTCTAATGTTCGCGAGCTTGAAGGTGCGCTCAATAAAGTAATCGCCTTCCATCAGTTCAAGAATATCCTGCCGACCCTTGAATCCTGCAAAGACCTTTTATCAAGCTATGAGGCTGAATCTTTTAAAAAGACCATGTCTCCTCGCCAGGTAGTACAAACAGTTGCTGAGTATTTCGACCTTTCTCCAGACGATTTGCTTGGGAAAAGCCGTGAAAAACGTCTTGCATTCCCACGCCAAGTTGCTATGTACCTCCTTCGCAAGGAAATGAAGTCGTCTTATCCGACAATTGGCCAAGAACTTGGCGGACGTGACCATACAACTGCCATGCACGCCCATTCCAAGATCGAAGGACTGATCCCAGGCGATGAACAACTCAAGCGCGACCTAGAACTTATAAAACAAAAATTATACTCGGGATGAACTGTGGGTAAGTGGTCCTAAACACAGGGATAACTC
>CAYPYH010000079.1:0-3344 GCA_964415145.1 uncultured Gammaproteobacteria bacterium | reverse complement strand
ATTGTTTTCGCAAATAGCAAAAGCGATTGTATTTGGTTCGGTGTCATTGTATGAGTGTAGGTCCAAAAGCGCATCGCATGTATCCAGTAGATCCATGAGTTCATTGGCGCGAGTGTCTTCGTAGGTAGTTACTTCACCGCCGCGTATAAAGAGGCGATTGAGATTCTTGTTAATCATGCGTTTGTTCACCTCAATTGCTTGAGGGTTTGCGTAAACTAAATACACAGTCCCATGCTCAACAGTGAGATTTTTAGCTAAGTAATCGAGCGTTAAAATACCCGCGCGCTCATTGCCGTGCATACCGCCAAAAATGGCAATAGTGGGACCTGGCTGTGATCCTGTGCGCTTGATTACATTGTCTGGAAGATTGATCATATTGATGTATATAGAATTAAAGAAAACGACTCTTCATCTGAGAGTCGTTTTGCATATGCGGTCTAATTGCGGGGCGGATAAAACTAAAAACGACTCTCGTATGTATGTACGGGATGATGCTGCCAAGAAGCCTGTGTACGAAAAGTCGTAGACATATTTATACAAACACCATATAGCACTTAGGAAAACAGGTCAAATAGAGCATTAGTTATGGAAGAGTGAGGGTGATCATCGCATCGGGTTCTGTACCGATAGGCACATGGTCTCCAGAAGCATAATCCATTAAGGCGGATTGTAAGTGAATAGCAGAGATACGCGTAAACGGATTAGTGGTTGCGGGATCATGTACTAAAAAGGTGTCCGTGGCAGCTTCGTAACCAACCACGAGCACGGTGTGGCGCACGGGCGCGCGACCAATATAACTACGATTTACGAGTACACCTGAAACGGGCACGATCACCAAGTCGCCTTGGGTAAGCGAATCACGAATGTCGTCGACGGTAATGCCCACCTTCAATTCCGTATCGGTGTAATTCAAATAATCTGTAAGCAATCTCGAGTGGGTATCCGCAATGCTTGTGTCCACAAAATAGCCGAACTCTGCAAGTTCCCAATCACTCATGGCAATAATCTTGTCGCGTGCTTGTATTGGGCTGAGATTTTCACCGCGTGCATATGAAACGGCCATTAATACCGCAGCCTCTTCGCAACCTTCGCCTTGGCGTCTATCGCTCCAGTCCCCAAGGGGCGCTTGGCTAAAGAATGGAACTTCAAAGCGTACATTGACGTCATTTGCTACGGGGATACTTACAAGGTCCACTGAGGTAATTCCAAGACCTAAATTTCGCATAGCCTGCCACGCTTCTTGAGGTGTGCCAAGAGATACGCGTGTGAGCGTAACTGGGTCGATGTACCACGCTTCTCCTTTTGATTCGACAGCTAACACGATACGTCCCGCTAATCGCGCAGCGAGGACGCCACCGCCAGGCTCGCCGTATGTGGGAATGGTGGCTAAGTTCGCATTGGTAATGCCAAGGCCGTATTCTTGCATAACGCGAAGCGCATCTGTTGCTTGGCCTAGATATACGCGCGTTTGCTGCACAGGGTCAATATACCAAGCTTCTCCGTGGCGGTGTACGTCAAGCACGATGCGTCCCGCAACCCGTGAAGCTACTGTGGCTGCGTGTGCTGTATTTGGGAGAACACTCACGCAGAATAAAATCAGAATCCACAATGTCTTTTTCATATAATCACGATACCTCAATAGCTTCAATAAGAAAAATACGTTAGACAAAGATGAAGTTTTGGCGGAAGCATGTAACAAAAACGCCACCGTTTAAGGTGACGTTGTTGTGGCGGGCCGGACGAGACTCGAACTCGCAACTTCTGCCGTGACAGGGCAGTGCTCTAACCAATTGAACTACCGGCCCGTGATAATTCGTGGCGCTACTGTACCAAAAGTGTATAATCTTGGCAAGAGTCATTAAAATAATATATTTCTATGGATCAGGCAGTCGGTATGGCGCGTTATGCACAGTATATAAAGCCCTTCTTTGCGCCACCGGACTGGATCTTTGGGCCCGTGTGGAGCCTTTTGTATATTACGATCATTATTGGGTTTATTTGGATTTTGTCTGAGGTTCGAAAGAAGAAGCTCCCCAAGGTGCTTGCGGGCCTAATACTTGTAAATGGGCTTAGTAATATTCTATTTACCCCCATTCAATTTGGCCTTAATAATCTTTGGCTTGCATGGGTTGATATCGTGATAGTGCTTGTATCGCTTGCGTGGATTGAAAAGGAATTGTGGGGAAAGAACCGAAAGATTTTTTGGCTGCTTTTACCCTATTTATTATGGGTGAGTTTCGCGACCATTTTGCAAACGAGCATTACGATTCTAAACGCATAATCTTGTAAAAGAAGAAGCGCGCCAGTGGGGCGCGGAACACTCCGGTCCGAAGCTTGCGCTTCGGGCTTTTGTGTTCCGCACTGGTCCACTGGCGCGCGACGTACGGGGAACTGGGGTCCTAGGGAAAGGGTTGTGGTTGAGGTCGTGTAGACCGGACTAGCGGTTCCAGACCGCCCGACCGGTCGCGACGACCTTCAGTCCCGGGCAGTTGCCCTGCGCACTGATGTGATCACCGGTCTTGTGACCGGCAGGGTAACAGTTCGAATCCAGGTTCCTGGATCCGTCGTCGCTCTCCCAAGCGACGAGCTCGCGCGTGTCCGGACCGCAGTCACGCGACACGGTCACCTGTCCCTTCTCGTAGCTGGCCTCCACACGGGCCGGGCACCTCGACAGCGCATCGCCGCTGCCCCAGGGGACGGTCGACGTGATCTGCGAGACACCTCCCATGTCCGGCATGCCGCTGCACCCCTTCGAGAGCAGGCAGCACAGGAGCAGGAGACCGAGGATCGCGGCCACGAGCCAGCCCCAGGGGAAGTCCTTCTTCGGCGTCGTCGTCGGCGGGGTCACCACCGGTTCGGGCGTCGGATCGGGACGGACCTGCGGGGGCGGGCTGGTCGTGACCGGCGGCTCGTTCGTGCCACCACCCGCGGGGGTGATGGGCGCGACCGGGTCCGGGATCACGACCGGGACCGGGGTCAGGGGCACCACCACCGGAGGCACGGTCACGACGGGTTCGCCCGGAGGCTTGCCGTCGCTTCCCGTTCCACCGTTCGTGCCCGTTCCCGTTCCGCTGCTGACAGCGGCCGGGTGGATGTGCACGATCGTGGTGGCGACCGCCGCCGCGACACCCGGTCCACCCGCCGCACTCGTCGCCTCCGAAGGAGTCGCCGGCACGGGGGCGGGCTGGGGCACGGGCGTCGGAGCGACCTTGGGCACGGGAGCCGGGACGGGGGCAGGGGCCACCGGGACCGGAGCCGGCGGGGACGCCGGGACCGGAGGGGCCGGCGGCGGAGCGGGCGCGGGAGCAGGGACCGGGTCGGGGGCAGGCGGGGGCGCGGGCGCA
>CAYPYH010000078.1:0-3397 GCA_964415145.1 uncultured Gammaproteobacteria bacterium | reverse complement strand
CGAGCAAGCGTACTTCCGTGGCATTTTGTTCTACCACCAATGTCCCCGTGCGCACGAAATACGTGTCCGATGTACCGTTCACCGTCACCGTCAAACGACTAAAATCAATAATTCCCACAAGCGATGCATGTCCTGGAAGAATTTCAAGCATTCCAGTCTCGGTTGCGACTGCAATCTTAGAAACATCGCCCTCGATCCATTTTTTATTTGGTGAGAGGAGTTTAAAATGGAATGTTGAAGGGTTTGCCATACTTATGCGGTTGCTTTTGCGTGACGTTCAAGCACTTCGTCGATCGTTCCAGCCAAATAGAAATGCTGTTCGTGGATGTGGTCGAGATCGCCTGCCAAAATCATATTGAATCCGCGAATTGTTTCGTCGCGTGGAATGTATTGACCTGGAGTTCCTGTAAACTGCTCTGCTACGAAGAAGTTTTGAGTGAGGAAGCGTTGAATCTTACGAGCACGTTCAACTGTTTGCTTATCGTCGTCAGACAATTCGTCCATTCCCAAAATCGCAATAACGTCTTGCAATTCTTTGTAGCGCTGCAAAATCTTACGTACGGCGTTCGCAATACGGTAATGCTCTTCTCCAACAATGTTTTCTTTAAGCGCGGTTGAAGTTGAGTCGAGTGGATCTACTGCTGGGTAAAGCCCCATAGACGCAAGCTGACGCGAAAGCGTTACAGTTGAGTCCAAGTGCGCGAAAGTTGTAGCTGGAGCTGGGTCGGTCAAGTCGTCGGCTGGTACGTATACCGCTTGAATCGAAGTGATCGAACCGGTCTTTGTTGAAGTAATACGTTCTTGAAGCGCCGCCATTTCGGTCGCAAGTGTTGGCTGGTAACCTACAGCTGATGGCAAGCGCCCCATAAGCGCCGATACTTCGGCTCCGGCTTGAGTGAAACGGAAAATGTTATCCACGAACATCAAAATGTCGCGGCCTTCGTCACGGAATTTTTCCGCAATCGTAAGACCAGTCAATGCCACGCGCATACGTGCTCCAGGTGGCTCATTCATTTGCCCGAATACCATGGCGATCTTGTCGATTACGCCTGAATCTTTCATTTCGCGAATCAAGTCATTTCCTTCGCGTGTACGTTCACCAACTCCGGCGAATACCGAATATCCACCGTGCTTCATTGCAACGTTATGAATCAATTCTTGCATGATCACGGTCTTACCAACTCCCGCTCCTCCGAAAAGGGCGATCTTTCCACCCTTAATGAAAGGCGCCAATAAGTCTACGACTTTTACACCCGTTTCAAAAATTTCAATCTTTCCGCTTTGTTCCGCAAAACTTGGAGCTGGTGCGTGAATCGGACGCTTTTCAACGTCTTTTGAAAGTGGAGCACCTTCATCGATCAATTCCCCTACTACGTTAAGCACGCGACCAAGTACTTCTGAACCTACCGGCGTTGTGATTGGCGACAAGGTATCTGTTACAACTTGTCCTACACACAATCCGTCCGTTGCACTCATTGCAATGGTACGCACGACACCATCTCCGGTATGCGCCTGTACTTCAAGCACAAGGAGTGGGCTGGTATCGCTCACCTGAAGCGCTGCGTATTTATCAGGCGTATGGTTTTCAAAAAAGACATCTACCACAACTCCGGCTACTTGAGTGATTACACCCTTTGGTAGTCCTTGTGCGCTTGCTTCTGTTTGTTTTTTATTCGAGGTTTTCATAACTATTTGCAGTTGACATTGCTTCACTTGCGCTAGCAAGTTCGGCGAGTTGTTGGGTAATTGCGGCTTGACGCGCTTTGTTAAATTTAGCGGTTAAAAGTTTGATCTGATCGTCGGCGGCGTCCGTTGCTTTTTTCATCGCCGACATGCGGCTTGAGAATTCGGTTGCCTTCAATTGATAGAACGCTTCAATGAATAAGCTTTGCGTAATTTGTTCCGCGAGCGCTTCAGCCACACGTTCACGTGTTGGTTCAAAGAAATGCGCACCTTCTTCTGAATTATGTTCCACAACTTCTGCAGACACATGTTTTTCGAACTCTGCAATCTGTGTTTCGTTTAGTGGAAGCATGGTTACAATGCGTGTTTCAAATGTGAAAGCATTTACATACCAAGGCGAGATCAAATGCACCGTTGCGTATTCTTGTGTTTCCCAAAGTTCTAGAATATCGTCGATGATTTCCATCGCTTCGAGTGGTGTCATTTCCTCGTTCACTCGAATAAATGATCGCTCAACGGGCACTCCTTGATACTTCGCTGACTCCGTACTCTTACGACCGATGGTAATAAGCGTTCGCTTGTCGGCCGGTAACCCATTCCACAATTCCCCTTTCCACAATAGGCGCAGGAGGCGCGTGTTCATGGCTCCACACAGTCCTTTATCGGAAGTGAGAAGAACAAATAAATGCTTGTCGCCGTGCGCTTGACCATATTGGGTCTTCGCAATTTGCTGTTGGGTCAAGCGCAATGCTTTAACCAATCCATATGCGTACTGGCGAGTTTGAACTGCCATGCGCTGAAAACGTTTCATCTTACTTGCAGCCACCAATTGCATGGCTTTCGTAATCTTCTTCGTATTCTTTGTGGATTGGATTTGATTTTTTACTTCAATTAATGACACAAATTATAGCAGCTCAAAATGAGCCTTATGTATTAAGGAGAGCGACACCTTCTTTAATCGCAATATCGAGCTGAGCCGCGATATCGTCGCTGAGTGCTTTTTCGGCCATGATCTTGTCCACCAATTCTTTTCTGTTTCCAGCAATTTCTTCCAAAAGAGATTGAATAAGCGTCTGCACTTTTGGTGCATCAACAATGTCGAGCGCACCCGTGGTTGCTGCGCGCAAAATCACTACTTCTTGCCAAAGCATGTATGGCGCATTGAGTTTTTGCTTCATTGCTTCAACCACACGTTCTCCACGTGTAAGCTGTTTCTTTGTTGAATCGTCGAGTTCTGACGCGAACTGTGTGAAGGCTGCCAGTTCGTAAAATTGCGCCAAGTCGAGCTTCGCTGAACCCGCAACTTTTTTCATGATCTTTGTTTGAGCTGAACCTCCCACACGAGACACGGAAATACCAATGTTAATCGCTGGGCGAATTCCGCTTGCGAATAAACTTGATTCCAAGAAAATCTGACCGTCGGTAATCGAAATTACATTTGTTGGAATATATGCCGAAACATCTCCCGCCTGTGTTTCAATAATTGGGAGCGCGGTCATACTTCCTCCACCATACTTTTCGTTCAAACGTGCCGCACGCTCCAAAAGGCGTGAGTGCAAATAAAATACGTCTCCAGGGTACGCTTCGCGTCCTGGTGGGCGGCGAAGCAAAAGCGAAAGTTCACGGTATGCAACCGCGTGCTTTGAAAGATCATCGAAAATTACGAGTACATCTTTTCCTTTTTCCATGAAGTATTCTCCAATGGCAGCTCCCG
>CAYPYH010000077.1:0-3403 GCA_964415145.1 uncultured Gammaproteobacteria bacterium | reverse complement strand
TGAAGGGCTGATGGTCGACCGAGGAAAAGGCCATGTTCCTCATGGCGGGATGGAAGCCTTCATTCTTGGCGCCTCGCCAGACATGCTGCACTTGGTGCGTGGGCATGCCCTTGTATAGTAGGGTGTAGAATCCGTTTTTCTTGGCGATCTCCGACAAGAGGAAGACGATGATCATGGCGCCAGCAAGCTCGATGCTCACTCGGATGCTGAACATCCAGCCCATGAACAGAACTCCAGCGACCAGGAAATAGCCACCGAACTGAGAGAGGAGCCGACTCATGTGGAAACTCCATTTGGTGTGAGGGCGGATCAGATGTCGAACTGGTCGATCATAACTTCTACTATAAAATGGTCAAAAAGTCAATATTATGACCCAAATCATACTATCTACATAAAAACCCTTCATTCTTGACATTCTAGCCTCATTCAAGTACCTTTACGGCACTCATGAACCTTATTAATTCATTGTCCATGGCTTGCCAGAGGCAGGTCGCCTACATCTCATGGGTTGTAGGCCAATAGAACATTATGATTTACGAAATCATGTACATCATTCCGTCTAAATTCTCAGATACTGAGATCGACGGTATTTCAAAGACTATTCATGGTCTTTATGAAAAACACGGTGCAAAGGTAGAAAAATCTTTGAACCTTGGAAAGCTCAAGTTCGCTTACACTATTAAAGGTGTGACACACGGTACTTATATCCTCGACTTCGTAGAAGCTGAAGGTGCAGCCGTGCAAAAGCTTGAACAAGAACTTCGTCTTGCGGACCAGGTTCTCCGTCACATCATTGTGAAGCGTGAGAAGGGAATCCCAACATACGACATCAAGCTCGCTCAATATCAAGAACCAATCAACGCTCTTGGTAAGCGTACTGCGGTAAAGGCAGTTATAGCTGAAGTTTCAGACAAGCCAGTGCTTGCGGACGCTCCAGAAATCAGTGTGGATGAAATCAATGAAAAACTTGATGAGATCCTCACAGATGATACGCTAGCTGCATAATAAGACTATATGGCATCATCTCTCAACCGCGCTGAACTCATTGGTAATTTAACAGCTGACCCTGAAATGCGTGCCACCACTGGTGGGCAAAACGTATGCAGTTTCTCTATTGCGACCAATCGCACATGGAAAAATGCAGCCGGTGAAAAACAGGAGCAGGCAGATTATCACAATATTGTGGCATGGGGACGTTTAGCAGAACTCTGCTCACAGTATCTTGGGAAGGGACGCAAAGTGTATATTGATGGTCGTCTTCAAACACGCGATTGGGAAGGTCAAGATGGCGTAAAGCGCTATCGCACCGAAATCGTTGCTGAAAACCTTGTTTTCCTTGACCGTCCACGCGACGGTGCACCAGTTGGAACTCAGACAAACGCAGCGCCACGTTATGAAGCGATTCCGCAAACACTTCAAGATGATCCAGCAGCAAACGCAGACAGTGAAATTAAATTAGAGGATATTCCATTCTAAACCAATTATGAAAAACAACACTCGAAAGAAAAAAGCTTGTTATTTCACAATCAATAAAGAGGCGATCTGTGATTATAAGAACATCGCACTCTTGAAGAAATTCGTTTCTTCATTCGGAAAGATTGTGGCAAGTAAGCGCAGTGGACTTTCTGCAAAATACCAACGTAAGTTGGCGCAGGAAATCAAGCGCGCACGTTTCATGGGGCTTCTTCCGTACGTAGCAAAATAAGCGTTACTAAGAAAAATGAGATTCGAAAGAGTCTCGTTTTTTTGTGGACTTTTTTTCTCCGTGAGAATACAATCCGGGCATATGATGGAAAAAGCAGAAGTGCTTAATCGCCTCAAGATGTGGGGGGACACGCTCGCGCAAGTGCGTATATTTTTTGCCGAGCGTGGATTTATTGAAATCCCGTATACGCCTCTGCTTGTGACGAGTCCGGGGATGGAGCCGAATCTTGACCCTATGGAAGTTGACCTACATCTATTACTTCCAAAGCGCACGATCAAGGCGGGGCTCATTACTTCACCTGAATATGCAATGAAGCGTTTGATGGGTTCAGGCTTAGATAAGATTTTCACTATCACTCCTGTGTTTAGAAATGAAGAGGCAGACGGCATGCGACATGGGCCGGAATTCCTGATGCTCGAGTGGTATGCGAAGGGTGGATACGAAGACTTAATGAGTGAAACCGAAGGACTCCTTAATGGAGTATTGGGACGCAAAGAAGCGTGGCCACGCGTACCATATGCGAGCGCGAATATGAAAGATGGTGAACCGCAGGTGACTGAATCGCACTTCTTCCTCACGCAATATCCAGCCGCCGAAGCGTCGCTCGCAAAACTTGCGTCAAACGGTACCGCAGAGCGTTTTGAAGCCTATGCGCAAAGTGGAGCAGACCAGCAATACCTTGAACTGTGCAATGGCTTTTGCGAATTAACCGATCCCGTAGAGCAGCGTCGGCGATTCGAGCTCGAAGCCGAAGAACGCGCTCAGGCAGGAAAGACCGTTTTCCCTATCGATGAGCAGTTTTTAGAAGGCCTCGGGGCAATCGAAGGGAGTATTTACGGAAATGCGCTTGGACTTGACCGGCTCGTAATGCTCAAGTATGGTGTGGCCGACATCAATAGTATTCAATTATTTCCATTTAACGAACGTTATCGCTATGGCATCACCAAATGATATCAAAAAAGGAACCGTACTTAACCTAGAGGGAGATCTTTGGGTTGTGACCACATTTCAACGCGTTTCTCCAGGAAAGGGAGGGTCTTTCGTACGCACACGTATTAAATCTCTTACGAGCGGCAAGGTAGTTGAAAATAACTTTAAGGCAGCAGAAACACTCGTGTTTGAAGATGTGAACTACAAGAAGATGCAATATATCTTCGGAGACAATTTGACCCTTACGTTCATGGACGGTCAAACGTATGAACAAGTAACCATTGGTCGCGACGTTGTGGGAGAAGATGCAAAGTACCTTAAGGAAGGATTGGATGTGACAGTTATCATGCACGGCGATGTAGCTGTTTCAATGGAATTGCCACAAAAGATTGAATATACCGTTGCACAGACCGATACGGCTTCGAAAGGAGATACTGTATCTGGAAACGTGCAAAAGGACGCAGTTATGGATAATGGACTCGAAGCGCGCATTCCAATCTTCATTAACCAAGGTGACGTTGTACGTATCAATACAGAATCTGGGGCTTACGTAGAGCGTGTAAGTAAATAAGGACTAGAATATCAGGAGCAATCCTGATATTTTGTATCTGTATGCAATTTAGAACACCACAAGGAGGATTTGTTGAAAAGCCGGCTGTCGGGCGAATTGAGATACTTGGCTTCGACGACGTTGCCCGTCTCGTCGCGTTTTTCGACCAGGACGCGGCCGCCAAAGGCGATCACCCGGCCGCCTCCTCCCGAGGCGTC
>CAYPYH010000076.1:0-3646 GCA_964415145.1 uncultured Gammaproteobacteria bacterium | reverse complement strand
GAAAGGGCCGTTCCTACTTTTGCCCAAAAACCACGCTTTTTGTCAGTTACCGGATCATATGGCACCACAACATAAAAACGCTTTTGCATGATGTCGCCTAAATCCACGAGTTCTTTTACGAAATCTACATAATCTCGGATTTGCGTCTTTAGCAATTCATTCTTAATCTCCTTCTCTTGATCGCGCATGCTATTTAAGTACTTATCAATATTCATGCGACGTGACTGAATCACTACCTGAAGCGGATAATCGATACCGTTCAAAAACTGCACATAGGCCTGAATCATCGCCTCTTGTTCGTCGCGCGACTTAAGCGCAAAGTTAATACTTGATACCAAGATTACCCCACGCAAAGATCCGTCCTTCAAAACCACCGCATCCTCACGAATTTCTGCAATATCCAAATAACGCTGAGTGGGTACTCCTGGTTTTGGTTTTTTAATTTTTGATTTTGCTTCTGCCATATATTTTACTGCGCAATGTCACCTTCCGATTCATATGCACCCCCCGTATTCACGATCAAGGAAAGTTCGGCGAGACGCGACCCCTGTAGCGGCTTTGAGACCACGCGTGGCGCCATCACTTCAATCTCTTTTACATTCTTCATGCGATCTTTCAATTCCTTATCCGTCAAATTCTTGTCCCATACACGAATCATGGGGCGCCGGAATGTTTGAATCATATTGAGCACAATAAAATGAAATGCTTGCCCATTCACTTTTGCGAATGCAAAGGCAATACCAATACCTGTAACGATACATATAACCGGAATGAACACGATTGGCGCACGAAAAAGACGATAGGATATAAAATCGAGCAATAAAACGCCAAGAAGAATCAAAAATTGGCGTCCTGTGATAGGCCCGATAATCTTTGGTTCGACGTCCAAGAATTGTGGGACAACGAATTGGTCAGGCATACGTAAAGTATACCACGAATGCACAGCGCTACACGGTTATCCACGGGGTCCTGTCAGGTAATTTACCCCTTCGGTGCTCGTAAACTGCGCGCCGTGGGGTCCCCATTACCTGCCACCCCCCCTACTGCAAGCGTTTATTGATAGCCATTACCGCTTCGACCTCGGCCGGGCTCAATACCTCTTCCCCTTTGCCACGAATTTCGGCAATGATTTCTGGAATCGCTCTTTGTGAACGAATCGCGTCGCGAAGTAATCGCACATACATAAGGTTTACCGGACTTTGCTTCCACGCTTGCACGGCCTTCAAGCGCTCTTCGTAGCCGTCTTGCGCAATCACGGCGATTTTCTCCAAGACCACATCAAGCAAGTCCTGTGGGCGCGACGCCAATATACGAAAATCGCCAATAGACATGGTTCCTAATTCATCAATCGGCCCCAGCGTCTGCTTTTTATAAATAATGTCCGTAACCTTTTGTGTTCCGTGCACCGTTTTATGCACCGTTGGTGTGGATACTTCTGCTTTTGCAAGCGCAGGCGCTACCAAAGGCGCATCAATAAGCGCTTGTTTTTTTGCCTCTTCTTTTTGAGCCAAGTCTACCTTTTGTTGTTGTACCTTTTCGTCCGCATGCTGTTTTTTGAGCATCGCTAAATCACGCTCAACCATATGTGCCATAATTGCACCGGTAAGCAATTCGATTTGCTCAAACTTTAGCCCATGTGTGTCTCGGAGTGTTCGCTCAAAACTATTAAGCGAACGTACACCGCGCAAAGTGGTGTCTACAAGCTGCCCAAGTACGGTCTTGGTAATATTCGTTTCTTTCACTTGAGGCCAAAGCTTTTCAGTGATCTGTTCCGCTTCCATAGATAGCTTCTCCACCTGTGGTTCCGTTTGTTTCACCGCCTTTTGCGCGGATACTTTATGTTGATCTATTTCCGTGCTCTCCGCTGCGGTCATGAACTCCCCATTCACCACAGGAATTGATGTCGCAAGCGCATGCTGCGCGCTCTGCGTAGGCGCTAGGCGCACGATGGCACTTGAAGGTGCTGGCACTGAAGGCATAATAGCTGCCAACGGAGGAAGTTCTTTGACCTCCTGCATGGCCTCGACGCGTTCCTTAAGATTGAACTGATCTGTAACTACAGAGAGACTGTCATTAGCAATCACAGAAGAACCTTCCTCACGCGATACATTTACAACAGGAAGATTAGGCCCCGCGGCAGTAGGTCTTTCAAGAATCACTTCATTGGGATATTCAACACCCTCCACACGAACTCCCGTAGCCAAATAATCATCCACCGCTTTTATAATATTTTTTGCCACCTCGGGACTAAATGCCATGCCTCCCGTATTCGTATCACGCGCCAACGTAGACTCAATCACTTCCGCGCTCTTCTGACCCAATACATAAGGTTTCAAAAGAATCGTAAAACGATTCTTCAGGTCCTCCGGAACATCACCCCCCTTCTGTTTGAGAATATCTTCAATGATCTGCTCTGGCTTTTCCGTAGGCAATGAAACTCGATACGCTGGATAATCGGAAACTTTTCCGCCTAAATCAGTGAGTAGCCGAATATATTTTTTATCTACTCCTGCCAGAGGGAGAATCAAGTGCCCAACAAAGGCTTGCGCCAATCTATCCGTTTCATCCGCAGAAAGACCGAAAGCTGTTGCGAGCATATCTTCAATATCCTGAGCGTCTAGCTGTTCAAAAATGGTCGCGCGTTGCAATGTTTTTAATTCATATTTACGTTCTTGAGGTAAATGAAAAACCTTTGCCAACTCATCAATAGTGGCAAAGTGTTTTTCGGTATCAAACAAATACTGCAAAGTTACGTCGATCATGTGCCAGTAATGAATTTATTTGGGCCTTCTCGTAATGCGGTCATCAGATCTCCCATCTCTTGATCAAGTTTCCTGCGTTCATCCCCCGTAAGAGCTATTCCTTGTCTATTCTGTGCATGCCCTATTGCTACCTGATAACGCTCCATAGCCGCGATTAAATTATTCTGTTCCGCGCTTGAGCCGCTACTCAAAGCCTGCATAACATCGCGCTTAATCTCCGACAATCGGGCAGAGAATGTTGTCACAAGGTCATCGCTCACCTCAGTAGACGTAGCCATAACCGCTGGATCTACATGTCTTACCCGACGATAGTCAGTATCAACCATGTTCTGGAACTGTTCTCTGTGCTCCGGTGAACGGTAATTTCCTGTGGCACCCACGAAGGAGGCCCCATTATTCTGAAGTTGGAATGTAGCTCTACGGGTCCGCGCCAAATTAACTTGCTGCTGAGGAGTGAAAGCGGGGCCTCCTGCCGTAGCAGCAGCAGTCTGTGCAGCCTCCAATGCCGCTTCGCGTGCCTGCAGATCAGCGAGCACGCGGCCACGAAGACGCATACCGCCCGCCATTGCGGTGTTAGAAATTTGTGATAAGTCTGACGAGTCCGCAATAGCCGTAATCCCATCCAAAATCTCATCCGTAAATGCGGTATACGCCTCCCCAGTTAACTGACCTAATTTCACCTTTTTAGCTTCAATCGCACGCTGTACCTGAGCCGGATCCTGAACATTGGTAACATTCACAGCACCATCCTGCGTCACAACGCGATCCAAATCAACATATCCATGCTGACTAAATTCTCGGAGATCTTGACCCGCCCCTCCAGCCTCAATCATTTGAATCATACTCTCAGAACGTGTTACGCCCGTTGTAGAATTATAGTGCGT
>CAYPYH010000075.1:0-3751 GCA_964415145.1 uncultured Gammaproteobacteria bacterium | reverse complement strand
CCCCATTTCCTTTAATAACGGTTCCTTGGAAGTTCATATAGGCATCATAGGCGGGGTGTCGAAAAAAGAAAAGAGGCGGAGTGCCCGCCTGGATCTAAGATATCTGATTTTTACTCACGCGCGACGCGAACGCCTGCGTCGCGCGGGCATGGGGCCATAGGGGCAATCATTGGCATCGTGGAAGCCCTTGGCGAAGAGCACGACCATGCACCGCTTGCCTGGCCACGGCTGATCAACCGTGTCGACGAGGCATGCGCCATGGAGCAGTGCCTTGATCGCACCATTGGTCATCTTGGTCATCTGACTACCCGCAAAAACGATCACGCGACCAGGGGACGCCGGAATGTGGATCCTTTCGCCACCCGGCATGATGACGAGTCCCGGGTGGTCCTCGCACAAATGCACCGTGATGCACGAACGGTCCGTGTGGTCACCCGCAATCGTGTCCGGATCGTCCTCACGACCGCCCAGATACATCTGCGAGCGCAACTTGGTCTCACCCGCTGTCTTCAGCAGACCTTCTTCAATCCCAAATTTCCAATCCGTCTGTCGATCGATCTCGCGACCCACGCCAAGCGCGATGTCCCAACCGATCGTCCACAACTTGTCTTGCGCTTCCCAGAACGCCTTCCATCGCCTGCCGGTTCCAACGCCATTTTGCGCAAGCCACGCACGCGTCTGCCGACGATTCATGAACACGTTCTTGTTGTCGGGCTTGCGATTCTTGTCGAAGGCGCCAGGGTTCTTGATGTCCGCTCGCCGCTTGAGCAAGCCGTCATCGGGGTCCACGGGCTTCCCGAGCGAACGATCAATGCGCCAGCGGTCCTTTCCACGGTCGGAAAGCCCACGCATGCGACGCAAACCCGTGAAGATAGGCTTGGCCAAATTCCACGGGAGACGATCCTTGATATCAAGTACCGCAAAACCTTGCGTACGCACCAACTCCGCCACCTGGGCATAGGTACGCACCGGCTCAAAAGAAACTGCGCGAGCAAAGGGCTGTGCCATGGGGAAAGCTCCTCCTAGAAATACACCCTACTATCTCGCTTCCTATATCGACAATATGCTTGTGGATAAGTCTCATAAAGGCCCTTGGAAGGATTGACAGAACTGCGAATATTCGCTACAAATCCCTCAACCACCCTAAACCTAAAGGAGGTGTGGTATGGCTAGTCGCTCAAACAAGCCCCGTTCCACGCCTCATGTGGTTACGGTGGATATGGGTCACACAGCTGTGGTGCTCAAGGCAGGGACCACCCGTGCGCACACACTTCGTGTGTATCGCCGGTGGGGCCGTCTTCCTTCGCGCATTACGGACGCTAAAATTCTCGAAACCATCGCCATTGCTCGCAAAACATTCGAAGGGGCACCAGAAACCGCAATGAACCGTGACGCCTACTGGCTCGCGGTAAACACATGGATCTGTACCCACCTACTTGATACGCAAGCCGAACGAGACAAAGCTGCAAGGTATGCCCGTGAGATTCACGAGCAGTATCTGTCACTCGACCAGTTCACGCCAAGTCGTGTAGTCATGCACGCGGTGCGCAGCCTCCGTGCTCGCGGAGTACGCGTAGTCATTGCATCCAACGCCACACAAGGCGAAGTAGAAAAAACGCTTGCGCACTTTGGGATCCTGCACCAGTTTGACGCAATGTACAGCTCCGACACTCTAGGAGTACGTAAGCCGGATCCACGATTCTTCGAGAAGATCATCGAAGCAGAACGTATGCATTTCCCTAGCAACACCAAGCTGACCTGCGTACACATTGGAAACTCCTTGTTTTCCGACAGTGGCGCGGCGACCCTGGGATGGAGAGTGCTACTGCTCGATAAGGAGGGAAAGTACCTACCTCACTCCAAGCACACGCAGCTGGACGCACAGTACAGCACCGCCCACGCGGCGCGTGTACGAAAGTGGATCGATCAAGGTTACATCGTCTTCTGCGAGTCCCGAGTGAGGATTAAGAACTATTTGCTCGCAGCCTAATTGGGGCGTCACGTCATCGTGCGTCCCAACTTTTTATTTAAACCATTGAGGCTCTTGTCGCACCAAAAACTCCCCTGCCCGAGCCGGATCCACAAATAAATCCTTTACGACAAACTCCATACGTGCCGATTGTGATCCTTTTACATAAATAACATCTCCCGATTCAATAAATCCATCTAAAAAACGACCTGCCAACTTTGAATCCTTAAACCACGAAATCTGATCTACGCGCATACCTGCTTTTTTTGCAGATTCAATCGCAAGCAGTGATTCTTCGCCAACGGCTACAAAATAATCTGCAGAAGTTGCCACCCATTCCCCCATGCGCACATGTAGTTCGTCCGACATATTTCCCAATTCTGCCATGCGCCCGAGTGCTGCAATTTTACGCCCCTGATTTGGGAATACAGATAGCACATGTAAGCCATGTTCCACAGCCGTAGGCGCCGCATTATATGAATCGTCTAAAATGAGTGTATTTTTTATTCCAGGAATGGGATTCATGCGCCCTACCGTAGGCTTCCATGTTTTTTCAATTGCTTTTACGATATCCGCGCTACTTGGTGTACCAAATGAAAAACGCGGCAATTTTACAAGTGTACGAATAACCGTATGTGCAATGAGCGCTGCAATGAGCGCACCGTGCCCCGTCGCATTCTTGAGTGTCATAAACTCATCACAATCCTTTCCGTGAACATGTCCCGAAAATTGCGTCATCAATTCCCCTGGTTCATACGCATAATCTGAACGAAGCAATAATTCTCCTACTTCAAGTACTATGTCGTTTTCTGGTCGTACTCCATATGTCACCGTGGGCGCCTTAAAAGGACGCATGGCAAGCACTGCATCGTCGTCCCCATTTATAATCACCGCCTGAGTTGCATATGCGCCTAAATACGCCTTTTCCTTTTGTAGCTCCTCATATGAAGCATAATTTGCCACGTGCACGGGAGACACTCCTGTAATCACAGCGATGTCCGGCTTAATTAAAGAAGCCCACATTTCGATCTCTCCCTTATGATCTGCGCCTACTTCTAAAATAAGCACGGGAGGCACATTTGAAAACCACCCGCCCAGCAATACCTTAGCCCAAGAAGTGATAGATCTTCCTGGAGCGTCAAACCCTAAAATTGTAAGCGGGATTCCCAATTCATTATTGAAACTTTTTTTCGCGCTACGCACACTTCCCGCGGGAAATAATTCCTTTGCTGCAAGGGTGAGTGCGTCTTTCGCCGATGTTTTACCGTATGACCCAGTAATCGCAATAATAAGCGGGCGTGTACGCTTGATCGCTAAAAGTGCTTGTTGTTTTAGAATAAATGCGAGGAGTTGTTTCATAGAGTGCGTTCGGGAGTTACTTCAAAATACTGTAGCATAAATTCAGCTAATTGTTTCCAAATTGGTGACGCGGTCGCATCGGCCCATTGTGACGTACGTGGATGATCGAGCATAACAATCATCGTAAATTGAGGATTGTCCAGCGGTCCAAACCCAGCGAATGTTGCGCGCGAAGTATCCAATCGATACCCTGGACCATCGTCTTTTGGTACCTGTGCGGTACCTGTTTTGCCTGCAATATAATATTCCGGGATCGCGGCCGTGCGCGCATGTCCATTTTCTACAACCGAAACCATCATGGCGGCCGCCTGTTGTGCTGCATGCTCACTAAAAATCTGACGCACTACTTTTGGATGTGTCGTCTCAACAACACCCGTGCTAAATCGTTTTTCTTCTACCACATATGGACGCATGAGGTATCCC
>CAYPYH010000074.1:0-3923 GCA_964415145.1 uncultured Gammaproteobacteria bacterium | reverse complement strand
CTTTGGACTCTTCGGACTCCTCTTTCTTTTCTTTAATGTTTTTCACTTAGCAAAGTTCGGCCTAGAAAACATAAAAACCTATTTCATCATCATGGTGTACCTGATTCTATTTATTGGAACGATTGGCGTCTCCCTCATTGTATTCACCACGATTGACTGGTCGGATGAAATCGACATGAAAGCCGTAATGCTTGAGATTATTGGAACCAATAAAGCACCCTCTATTCCACGTCTATGATTAGCCTACACAAGCTCCCAAATGCACTTGAAGGTGAGAAACCCGTTCTCTTCTTACGCAGACATTGGGTTGAAATTTTCAGCATTTTTTCCTACCTTGTGCTTCTTCTTGCGATTCCAACCATTATCATTTTTGCCATGACCTACATAGATACCAATCCATTTACCGACCCCCTTTTGGCGCCATTCATTCTTATTGGTACTGCAATCTACCTGATATTCGTACTGATTATTTTCCTTACGCAATTCACGGATTATTACCTTGATACATGGATCGTAACCACGGAGCGCATTATCAACATCGAACAACACGGTCTCTTCTCACGGCTTGTGTCTGAACTGCACTTGCGAGACATTCAAGATGTTACGAGCGAAACAAAGGGATTTATGGAAACATTCTTAACGTACGGCGATGTATACATTCAGTCCGCTGCCGAAAAGCAACGATTTAATTTTAAGAATATCGATAATCCGGATAGCGTAAAAGAGATCATTGTACGCTTGATTCAAGAGGACAAAGCAAGGCACCCTGTAGATATTCCTGCAACTCCTGCACCAGTAACCATTCCCTCGCCCGTCGCACCACCACGTGCCGCCTAAAACCCCAAGCAACACAACATATTGTGTTGCTTTTTGGTTTTATCCACAACATATGGGGTGTACTTGTTTTTTTCAAGGGCGTATACTTAGTTCACGCATATGGGCTGCTTAAGCGAATATCGATGTCCAAATTGTAAAAAGCTACTTTTCAAAGGAGTTATTGTCGATGCGCAAATTGAAGTAAAGTGCCGTGCATGCAAACACACAGTCGACATTGCACAGTGGGACCATAAAAATCTCATCTGCATGATCGACCCTTGTCCTAATCGCGTGTTTCCAGACCAACAATCTTAAATCATTCCGCCAGAAGCTCATGAAGCTCAGTGCTAACTGAGTTTTTTATGTCTTCAAAAAATGTACACATTGACCCAATCCAAAGTATTGATGAATATCTTTCAAAAGCTGACTGGCGCGTAAATGCAAATGCAAATCAAGGATATTCCCTTGGAGGGCTCATCTTAAATGTCGCGGGAAAAGTTTCTGCTAATTACTGGCTTCACCAAGTGTATGATGCCGATATTCGCAAAGCGCATATTGAAGGGGATTTCCATATTCATGACCTAGACATGTTGAGCGGATATTGTGCCGGATGGAGCCTGCGGCAGCTCTTAAGCGAAGGATTTAATGGCGTTTCGGGAAAAGTAGAGTCAGATCCTCCAAAACATTTAGACACCGCTCTTGGCCAAATGGTTAATTTCCTAGGGACCCTACAAAATGAATGGGCGGGCGCACAAGCTTTTTCTTCTTTCGACACGCTACTGGCTCCCTATGTGAAAAAAGATGCTCTTTCTTATGAAGCAATTGAACAAGCGGTGCAGCAATTTATCTTTAACTTAAATGTACCTTCACGTTGGGGATCGCAGGCACCGTTTACCAATATCACGCTTGATTGGACCGTGCCTGAAGATTTGAAAGATAAACAGCCTGTGATCGGGGGTGCGGAACAATCATTCACCTATGCAGACTGTCAGCCTGAAATGGATCTCCTTAATCGTGCATTTATTGAGGTCATGATGAAGGGCGATGCCAAGGGTCGAGTCTTCACTTTCCCTATCCCTACTTACAATATTACGCCCGCATTTGATTGGGAAAATGAAAATACACAAAGACTTTTTGAGATGTCTGCCAAGTACGGTATTCCCTATTTCCAAAATTTCCTCAATTCTCATCTAAAGCCAGAGGACGTGCGCAGTATGTGTTGTCGCTTACAGTTAGACTTACGTGAATTACGCGCACGTGGTGGAGGTTTATTCGGATCCGCAGAAATGACAGGGAGCGTAGGTGTCGTCACACTCAACCTTGCACGCATCGGGTATGAACAACCCAATGAAGCCGGCTTTATGGCTCGCGTGGAAGAACTCATGGCCATTGCCAAAAATTCACTTGAGTTGAAACGCGTTAAAGTGCAAGAATTAATTGATCAAGGATTCTTACCCTATACGCGCCGATACCTAGGAACACTACACAATCATTTTTCCACAATTGGGATTAATGGCATGAATGAAGCCTGTCTAAATGCATTGCATGTACCCATTAGTCACCCCGAAGGAAAGGCATTTGCCATGCGCATCCTTACCCTTATGCGAAAAAAGCTTGCTGATTTCCAAGAAGAAACAGGGCATCTTTATAATCTTGAAGCGACACCTGCCGAAGGAACAACGTATCGCTTTGCGCGCGAAGACCAAAAGCGTTTCAAAGATATTATTCAAGCTGGTACGAGTGAAGGTCCCTACTACACCAATTCGACGCATCTACCCGTGGGTCACACAGACGATGTCTTTGAAGCACTTTCACATCAAGACGACCTTCAAACGTCCTACACAGGAGGCACTGTTCTTCACTTATTCCTAGGCGAACGTATGCCCAACTGGAAGGCCTGTGCCAACTTAATCAAGAAAGTTTTTGAACAATACCATCTCCCCTACGTAACTATTACGCCCACCTTTAGCGTATGTCCTAAACACGGTTACTTAATTGGTGAAGTGCCTTCATGCGAAACCTGCGGAAGCGCTTGTGAGGTATGGTCACGCGTCGTTGGTTACTATCGTCCTGTGGGCGAATGGAATAAAGGTAAAAAACAAGAATACTTTGATCGCCAAGAATATTCACAATCTATCCCCCTCCCCCTATGCGAATCGGCGGCTTCCAACCTCTAAGCTTATCTGACTATCCCGAAAAGACCTGTGCCGTTGTCTTTACCCAAGGCTGCCCTTTTCGCTGTCACTATTGCCACAATCCAGAACTCATTCCCATGACTTCGACGGAAGAATGTTCCGAAGAACAGATTCTAGAAGAGCTCCGCAAAAGAAAGCCCCTCTTAGATGCCGTATGTGTAACTGGAGGAGAGCCCACCGTACAACCAGACCTCAAACACTTTTTGCAAAAAGTAAAAGATCTAGGCTACTTAGTAAAATTAGACACGAACGGTGTGCACCCGCGTCTCCTTCAGTCCATCCTAGAAGCAAATCTTGTGGACTATGTCGCTATGGACATCAAACAAGTCTTTAGTGCCTATGAAGCAGTGATCGATGTTCCCGCAGAACAAATCTCCATGCAAATTATGGAAAGCCAATCTATCCTTGGAAACTCACCTATTGCACATGAATTTCGCACAACTGTCTGGGGAGATGTACACACGAAGGAAAATCTACTCGACATTGCAAGACAGCTCCCCTTACATTCTCGCTATGCATTGCAGCCCGTGCGGTCTGTCGTAACACTCAATACAAAAATTCTATTCGCTCCAGGAATTAATCTACAAGCGATTTGTGAACAAATCCATAAAGAAAGACCCGATCTAGAGGTACTTGTGCGTGAATAAAAAAGGACGCTCCAGCCGTAGCGGGATGCGTCTTTGAAAAAGTGGAACAGGTCCGAAAGCTCAAGCACGAGCCGGGGGCTGAAGCTGAAGCCTGACAGGCTGGACCGCCTTGGGCTTGAGCAGTCCGAGTGCATCGAGCATGGCGCACTCCGCTTCGACGCGGTCGGCGACGCTTCCTCGCTGAGGAAGAAGGTTCATTGCGGCACGCATACCTCGCGTGCCGCCACCGGCATATTCGAGGTGTTGGCGATGATCACCGTGCGTT
>CAYPYH010000073.1:0-3940 GCA_964415145.1 uncultured Gammaproteobacteria bacterium | reverse complement strand
GCCATGGGACTCCATGAACGCGGCACGCTTGTTGAGGCACCACTCCTCCCACTTCACGCGGGAGATGAAGTACGTACGCTTGCGTCCGTTTCCGTGATCCACCTGGAAGAAGCAGGCCACCTTGAGACCGAGCTCGCGAACACGCTGTTTGCCACCCATCTGCAGGTCGATCAAGTCGATGACCGTCTGCGAATGCGCCTTCGCACGCGCGCAAGGTGCGTGCACCGTGAGCGCAACCGTGTGAATGTCCTTGATCTTGGAAGCCTCGGCGATGCCGTTGAGCATGATCTGCGCTTCGAGGTCTCCAGCAACCTGGTTGACCGGCGAATTGGGCGCGAGGCGTGCCGCCCCAGCGTGATCCGTGAACATGTGCGTGCGCCGCGGGCAGTCACAGGACTGGTGGACTCCCCAGATGTGATCCATCAAGTCCGAGAACTGGTCCCCATCGCTACATGCGACGATGATCGTTCCGTTCTTGGGATCGAGGTGATGACCGTTGACGTCTTCGAAGACGCCACCTTCACGCAGCGCCTTGAGCGCCGCGCGATCGAACTCTGACAGGATACCCATGAGATCCCTCCCTATTTCCGATGTTTTGTGACCGAATTTGGACGCCGATTAGTATACACCTTTTACGTGATAAGTCAAGGGTCAAATCAAGTTATCCACCTGCTTTAAAATGCCAAAAAAGAGACCTCCCGAGGGAGGCTTACAGACTTTGGGTTATTTCGCGCAATTGAGCCAATGTACGGTCCAAGCCACCGGGCGAAAAATCATTCATCAACTCCCAGGTATGCCTGAATGGTGACGCTGCACGCGCCTTGTCGGCAGCCGCACGAGCCTCTTCATCTTCACGCATTACCTCTTGAGCGATGTTCAAGGCCTCCACCTGCACCGTGTGCACAGTGAATCCTTGGCGACGGTATTCCTCTACAACCGACTCTACGAAGGCGATCACGCCAATGTGAGTTGCAAGGACCCGATTTGCGTCTGCCTTTTGAACCCCATACCAATTACCCGCATATTCCACGGGTGCCCAGATCTCCGCCTTGCTGAGCATACTTTGCATCTGGTCCATAGACACAAATGTATGCACAAAGGCGTCATTTGGGTCACTTTGCCGTGGTGGCCGCGTAATCGTAGACGTCAAAATAGCAAAGCGCTTGGGGTCCGCCGCCACAAGTGCTCGCATAAGCGTCGTCTTTCCTGACCCAGACGAACCAATGAACGCTAAAATGGTTCTTTGTTTTCGACGCATGTCTTCCTCCGTGTCAAAACCTAACATATACCTATTATAGCGTAAAGAAATAAAAAGAGCGCTCCCTGTTGGGAAGCGCGTTACATAAAGTACCAGCACACGATGGAACCCCTACGAAGCCTTGGTGCGCATGGTCCGCTCCAAGCCCTCGAGTCGGCGCAAGCCACTCCTACGCCACAGGCGCGCAAGGATCTCGGGATCTCGATTGACGTCATTCGCCCCATGGTGCTCGCAAGTCGCCAGGAATCGCGTCGCCACCACCCCAATACCCATGAGGCTCGGCAAATACTCCTTCAGAGCCTCGCGCAAAACTTCTTGTGGGATATGGGCGCCGTGAGCCGCATCATGTACAAGCTTCCCGACCTTGGGTCGAGCCACGAAAGTCTCGTAACAAATCCCTTCGGTAATGCCACCCAAAGGAATCTTGGAACGCAGCCTCGAAAACTCGTCGTCCATCCAATCGGCGAGCGATCGCACGGTGGAATCGACGCTTTCGGACGCATGCGCTTCGTATCCCAAGCGAACGGTCCATTCAAAGACACGTCCCACCAATGCCTCGGTGATTGGACGATACTCATTCCATGCAGACACTCCCCCCTTCTGATCTGGACCTTTCTTGGGCGCAAAGTCCAGGTAAGCCCCTCCAAGGAACTGCAGCAAGTGCACGCAGGCATGTTCCACTGTCTTCATACCTGGGTCGTGCTTCCAGTTTCGCCCATCAAAGGCAAGAAAATCCCGCACAATCTGCTCAACGGGCGCATCTCTATGGTCCATGTGACCTCCTGGGCGCCAAGTTAGCAAAGGATATAAAACAAATCAAATCCCTAAAAGCAAAAGCACCCGACGAGCGGCGAGCCACACGTTGAAGTGACTTTCGCCGCGCATCAGGCGCGCAGAGGGACATGAGCGAGATCGTGGCTCTCACGTCCGTACCTAAGGCTGGACACGGAACATCCTGCAACCACCAACCACATGCAGAACCGAACTCCGAACGTGAAGGGATCAAAGACCTGTGCCCAGGTCTCCTGCATCGACACCATCGTTGGGGTCATGACGAGCGCCGTCCACACAACGAACGCCGCCCGCATCAACTCAAACTGCATTTTGGTCACGCATACCTCCTCGATCCTTGGCTGAACGCCTTGAGATACGAGGCCGTAATATACCATAAAAATGCACTTTTGTCAATATTTATAGGCTATTCTTGACATAACCCTGCGATTCCTATACAGTTGCACCACTTAATTCAAGGCTCTGCCAAAAAGCAAAGCCACTAGCCCCGGGACGCCCGATTTCACGCATAGCCATTGGCAAAACGTGCAAAAGGCTCGGTCCGGAATATTTTCACTATGCCGATTCAAGACTCGACCACATCATCGCAGCTTGCAAAATTATTGCAGGAAGGCGATTTTTTTATCATTCCAAAGGTGGGAGATACTGTTAAAGCGACCATTGTAAGCACCAAGGGACGCGAAGTTCGCCTCGACATCAACGGTCTTATGGCTGGAGTTGTTCGCGGACGCGAGCTCTACCAAGAAAGCGGAATCCTTAATGACCTTAAGGACGGCGACGAAGTAGAAGCAACCGTAATGAACCTCGAAAACGAAAATGGTGAAGTAGAACTTTCATTCCGTTACGCTGGAAGCAAGAAGTCATGGGACGAGCTCCGCACTTCAATGACTGAAGGTGAAGCGATCAAGGTAAAGGTTCTCGACGCAAACAAAGGTGGACTCCTCGTTCGTGCGAAGCACGTAAACGGATTCTTGCCAGTTTCTCAACTTTCTCCAGACAATTACCCACGTGTATCTGGTGGAGACAAGCAAAAGATCTTCGATAAGCTCAACAGTTTCATTGGTCAGACATTCAAGGTAAAGGTTTTGGACATGAATGAAGACGAAGGAAAGTTGATCGTGTCAGAAAAAGCTGTTTGGGAAAAAGACCAAAACGACGTAATTTCTAAGATCGCTGTTGGAAACTTGATCGAAGGTGAAGTAGTGGCTCTTGCCGACTTCGGAGCTTTCGTAAAGTTCGCTCCAGTTGGATCTGACGACAATTCACTCGAAGGATTGGTACACATTTCTGAAATCGCTTGGCAGCGCATCGATCATCCAAAGGATGTATTGACCGTTGGTCAAACCGTAAAGGCTGAAATCATTAGCATCGAAGGATCTAAGATCTATCTTTCAATGAAGAAGCTTGTAAACGACCCTTGGACCGATGTAGAAAAGAAGTACAAAGTAGGTGAGACCGTAGAAGGTACGATTCTCAAGATCAATCCATTCGGATTCTTCGTAGAACTCGACAAAGACATTCACGGACTTGCACACGTTTCTGAACTCTCTTCAAAGCCAGGAATTGATCCTAAGAAATTGGGAACAATCGGTGAGAAGCGCGAATTCAAGATCGTTTCAATCGAATCAAAGGAACACCGTCTCGGACTTTCGGTAAAAGCATTGGAAGAAAAAGCTGAAAAAGCACCAAAGGCTGAAAAGAAAGTAGAAGCAAAGGAAGAAGCGGCTGCATAATACATGCCCACAAATACCCTCGGAAACGAGGGTATTTGATTTAAAATATGAAATGTCACCCGCTTGACTCACCTCCTCAAAAATGACACACTCCTAACACTATGAAATTCGTTGGACGACAGATTTTTATCCTCATAATCTCCCTCGTGGTCTTGGC
>CAYPYH010000072.1:0-4024 GCA_964415145.1 uncultured Gammaproteobacteria bacterium | reverse complement strand
GTTCGTTTGCTCGCAAATGACGTGCAGCCAGAACAAGAAGTAACGGTGCAGTCATTGCAGGAATACTTGAGCTTCTTGGAAAAGCGTTTGGAACAAAAAGAATCGCTTACGGCATATCAGCTCAAATTCATTGGGGAAGAAAAGCTGACGATTCAAAAGTCGATTCAGATTGTGACGCAAGAAAAGAAATAATGGCCATTGTCCGCATAGGAAGAGCGCCTCGCAAGGGGCGTTTTTCTTTTTGCGCACTCTGTTATACTTGGCGCATGAAGATTTGGGCTCTCTTTGTCACTTCTTGTCTTTTGGTGGTATTCGCGGTGACCGCGGGTATTCATTTTGGATTACGAAATATACAGTGGCCCGAGATTGCGATTTGTTGCGCAAAAGAACCAGAAGTTTTGCCAATTATTGCGCACGGTATTGCTCCAAAAGAATTGTATGACGGATTTTACGAGGCTCTTCCATTGGATCTTGAACGTAATGATGCACGGTCTGCGGTGGTCGCTCACCATTTGGTGGTAGGGAAAGAAATCGCAAATATATTCGAAACAGTGGGCGATGAATCGGTGCAGGATATTATTTTGATAAGTCCGAATCATTTTGATATTGGATCGGGTCCGGCATTGACGGCAAAGATTGCTTGGGAGACGCCTTATGGCGAGGTGCAAACGAATACGAAAATCGTAGACGCCCTTGTGAGGGCTGGAGTGGCGCAGACAGACGCACGTCCGTTTGAGGGGGAGCATGGAATCAATTCGCTTACTCCTTTTGTGAAGCGATCTTTTCCAAATGCACGCATCATTCCACTTATTGTGCACGAATCGCTTACGCAGCAACAGGCTGAAGAGATTGCCCTTGCATTACACGACCGTTCGGATCTCGACGCACTTGTCATTGCAAGTGCTGATATGTCTCATAATTTACCACTGGAAGTTCAGCAATTTCATGACGATTTAACGCGCATGACGCTTGCGAGTGGTGAGCTTAAACATGAGTTAGAAATTGATTCGAATGCAGGGCTGCGTGTCCTTTTTGAATTAAATCGCTTGCGTCGTACGCAGACATGGAATGAAACGTATCACGGCAGTTCACTTGCAAGTGGCGTAGCAGCGCAGTGGGCGGACAATACAAGTCACATTCTTGGCTATTTCATGCAAGGTGCGCCCGCACAGCAAGAATGGACCTCGTTCTTTTTCGGCGGCGACATTATGCTCGACCGCGGAACACGTAAAAAAATACTCGCCGCCGATACGTCCAAACCCTTGGGCGACCCAACCTATCCGTGGGAATATATGAAACGATTCACTATGGGTGTAGATTTACGTATCGCTAATTTAGAAGGAACGGTAAATGAACAGCCAAGTTCATATACCTATGACCCACCATTCCGATTTGTGTTTAACCCAAGTTATGTGGAGGCCATGAAGCCGTATATAGATATTGTAAGTTTGGCGAATAATCACGCGGCGGACGTGGGGGCGAGTAAGGGCCAGCAAGAAACGCATACATGGCTCGAAAAACTAGACATGCCTTGGTTTGGAAAGTGGGAGACGCCAAGTCCGGCATATGATTTTGATATACGTGGCATGCAATATCGCTTAATTGGATTTCACGCATTCCAACCAGACACGCCCGAACTACTACGCCTCATAAAAGAAGGGGACGCCGCAGGACGATTCGTGATCGTGATGCCACATTGGGGCATTGAATATGAGCATGATCCATTTTATGGACAAAAAGAATCCGCACAATTAATGATTGATGCGGGTGCCGATTTAATTGTTGGTGGGCACCCGCATGTGGTGCAAGGTATTGAATTGCGCAGCCCTACATCAGACGCCGGCGCGCAGGTTCCTGTCATCTACTCACTTGGTAATTTCGTATTCGACCAACAGATTCCAATCACGTGGGATGCGATGGCACTTGGAGTCATCCACACGCAAGATCAACTCATGTTATACTTTTTACCAATAGGGACAAAAAATAGTCAGCCTATTCCATACGGGGGAAGCGACGCTGCACGTGTACTACGTACGGTTGCAGATGCGTCGCCCGTGGAACTGCAGACCAATATCCTACAAGCAAAAATAATTAGTACACAATAATTTCTATCTATGCCTCCAAAGAAAGCCATGTCTAATCGCGATTTTCTGCTCATGATCACGCCCGTTGTCTTGGCGCTTATTGTGGTTTCATTTACCGTTGGGCTATACATTGCACAAAAGATTGCATCGCAAACGAATGCGGACGATGCGTCTGTTATTGTGACACCTCAAGGAACGGACGACGCTACAGGTGAAGAGGGTGAAGTGGATGAAGAAATTCCTGTAGTCACAGGCACAGACCCAATTGATATGACATGGTACAAAGAGCCTCAGCCTACCGAAGAATATGCGGCACTAGCCTCGGCTCTTGAAGACCCTACCGGGGAATCATATGAAAGTATTTATTTCGACGCCTTTGAACTAGGTATGGTGAAGGGAGGGGCGTATGCAGATTACCTGCTTACATTGCAAATAGTGGGTCAGACACCTCTTGGGCCTTCTCCAATGACCGAGCAGTACCACTATGTCTTAATGCCTCCAACGATTCAACAAAAACCCGTTTGGCTTGGAAAAGAATTTGAAGAAGTAACAAGAGCGGGTCGTCTTACGGTTTCACGTTTTGAAAATGATGAGTATGGTCAGTACCGGGTAATCAAACAGGCTATAAAAGACATTCTGGTGATCGACGAGTCTGCGGAGTTGACTCAGCTAGCGGCAAGATCGGTTTCTTTGGCGAGCGGATCGGTATTAGAGTCGGTTGAAGCAGGACCTTTTATCGCTGTTAGATCGGAAGGATTTTTTGGGGATACATCGTTTGGAACTTTGGAAGATGTTCAATTTAATGATGCGCGCGGAGTTCCGGTATTCGCGAATGCAGACATGCAAAAAGGATTATTCTATCAGGTGCGTCCAGACGGTCGTCTTGTGTGGTTAGATGCAAAGCCTTCTTTTTGGAAAGCGCAGGACATGACTCCGCAGGAGGTGCGAGCAGTATTGGGAGATAAAGTTATGCATGTAGGTTCATACAGCCGAGGACTACAAGGTGGCTGTGGGTATGCGGCAATTTCGAATGTAACAAATATACCCGACACCGAAGGACGCGTGCGCTTATTGGGATACGCAGAAGGATCGGCGATTTATGAGCTAACGGACGTAGGGATGTCTATGAAGAGAGGATATGCGGATTCTTGGTTGGGATGGAATCCTGATAAAACCATTAACGATTTTATTGGGCTTAAGCCATTCCTATACGTGAAAGATCCTGTGGGGCGCTGGATCGAGCTTACACGCGATAGCGTGCTCAGCCCAGCCGAATGTGGAAAGCCTGTTATTTACTTGTATCCTGAAAAAACAACAGATGCGCTTGTAGAAGTGGCGCCAGTAGGCGGGTTCACAAAAGTTGAGCCAGCATACAATAATGGTTGGCGCGTGACCGCTTCGCCAAACGGAAAGTTGGTAAATAAAGATGATGGGAAGTCGTATCCATATTTATTCTGGGAAGGGCGCGGGGGAATGTATGAAGCGCCGGAACGATATTGGGTTGTGAAACGCGAGGAGGTGAATAAAGTGATCCCTAAGATTTTGTATCAGCTTGGACTCAATGAACAGGAGATATATGACTTTATGGAATTCTGGGGGCCGCGTATGCAAGCGGCGCCATATTACAAAGTGGGCTTTCATGGAAACGCTGTGATGGATTCATTGGCGCCGCTCAAGGTAACTCCCGCGCAAGATTCAACACTTCGCATTCTAATGGATTACTCGGAGTTGCAAGAACCAATTAAGGCAAATCCTCCACGACTTTTGCCGCGCTTCAAGCGCACTGGATTCACGGTTGTGGAATGGGGCGGCGTGCTTCGCTAATTAACTAAGGAGGAATATGGCAACCAAAAAGACGGCTCCGAAAAGTTCATCGCATCACGTGCCCCACGCTGATCAGTCCTATGCTCATTCATTTATCGCTGCAGCATTAGGGTTGC
>CAYPYH010000071.1:0-4359 GCA_964415145.1 uncultured Gammaproteobacteria bacterium | reverse complement strand
TATCCAATCTCTCAAATCCAAGTCCCTTAAACACAAAGAACACTACGGCTGCTAGAATAATGAAATCAATAAGCGCCACAATGAAATTACCTACAAGCATTGGTCCCACTGTCCAAGAAGCCAATCCGTCTGTTGAACCAAATACAAGACCAAGTGCTGGTTCAATAATATCCGTGACCAATGACTTTACGACCGAGTTAACCGATCCACCGAGCACAAAACCGATTGCAAGACCCACAACACCCTGCTCGCGAATAAATTCTACAAAGGAAGTTACCTGCTTTTTCATACGTATGCAGTTTAACAAACAAAAACCCCTCCGTGAAGGAGAGGTATTTGTGGTGGACCTTGTGGGGCTCGAACCCACGACCCCCTGCTTGCAAAGCAGGTGCTCTAGCCAACTGAGCTAAAGGCCCATTGTGCGCATAGATTACCTTGCCAGCTTAAAAACGTCAAGTATGTTAAACTACAAATATGAAGCCATATTTATTCGCTATTCTAAGCCTTACTTTCCTTCTTTCCCCTGCCTTATTATTGGCAAAGGACTTACCCAACCTCCCTGTTCAAGTGCGCGTACACGATACTGCGGGTGTCGAACGCCACTCCTTCTATCCATTTGGGGGGACCTATTTTGGGCGTGTGAGTATTGCATCAGGCGATATTGATGGCGACGGAAGTGACGAAATCATCATTGGCGCCGGACAACAAGAAGACCCTCTCGTAAAAGTATTTTCGAAGGAGGGTCTTGAACTCTATATGTTTACCGCGTATCACCCCATGTTTCGCCAAGGGTTAAATATAGCCGCTTGCGATTTGGATAATGATGGAAAAGCAGAAATCATCACAGGCGCCCGCGAAGGTGGTGGTCCACATGTACGCGTATTTAATCCAATCACCGGTACCATTTGGAACAATACCGAGTTCTTTGCATATGACGCGTCATTCCGTGGCGGTACATATGTAGCGTGCGGCAATGTAGACGAAGACGCCGACATTGAAATTGTAACCGGTCCCGGGATCAGTGGCGGTCCACACCTAAAAGTATTTTCTTCCGAAGGTACCTTAAAGTATGAACGATTCGTTGGAAGCATGCCAAGCAATAGTGGTCTTCGAGTTATTGTCGCGAACATGAATCGCCAGGGCCCATCGGAAATTGTCACAACAGAATCAGAAGATGGTCAGCACACCCTCTTCACACTCGCCCGCAATCAATCAACTAAGTCCTATGACATCACTTCACACGCGCTACTTGGAGAACACCTCACCAATGTTTCAATCAGTACTTTTGATTTCAATAAAGACACACAGAACATTCTAGTGAATCACTCTTACATTGAGCCGGAAACGACAGTGACCGCATTAGACGGAACTGCGCAAGCAACATTCAAACCATTCAACACACGTGGGCACGGTGCACAAACAATTGCACTACACGCCCCTACAGAAACACTTCAAGTCTCCGTGAACGATTCAGGAAACCATTTACTCGAAGATGGAAAATATATTCTTGTTGATGTAAGTGAACAGCGCCTCTATTCCTTTGAAAATGGGGCTTTAAACGATACATTTCTTGTATCTACCGGATTGCCAAAATACGAAACACCACGCGGATTATTTTCTGTAACTCATAAACTTCCTGTACACGATTATCGCTGGAGTTATGGAGCAAACAATCCAAATAATTATAATATTCCAAATGTAAAATGGAATTTACGTTTCTTGCCACACCACTATATTCACTCTGCAACGTGGCATAATAAATTTGGAAAAAAAATGAGTCACGGATGCATAAATGTAAGTTTAGAAAACTCTGAAAAGATTTTTTCTTGGGCGAGTGTTGGAACAACAGTTGAGGTGCGCGACTAGCAACTGTGTATAACTTTTCTCTTTTCTATTTTATTTTTACATAAAGCTCGCTATACTTCTTCTTGTAATGCGTTCATCGTGTCCGCGTACGCGCGTGATGAACACACTTACTACACGGTGCAATAAAGTCGACATCGCGTAATAGTTTCCAAAA
The DNA here is from genome assembly GCA_964415145.1 of uncultured Gammaproteobacteria bacterium. Classification (GTDB taxonomy): domain Bacteria; phylum Patescibacteriota; class Patescibacteriia; order UBA9934; family UBA9934; genus CAYFMS01. Next base: position 2,339 of record CAYPYH010000071.1, on the reverse strand, counting down.
GAAAATAATTTCAAAAAAAGTTATGCCAAAAAAGAAAGTTGCCGCTAAAAAGCCAGCTGCTAAGAAAGCTGTTGCTAAGAAGCGCAAGCCAGCTGCTGCAAAGAAAAAGAGCGCTGCAAAAAAGAAGTCTGCTAAGAAGCCTGCGAAGCGTAAGGCTGCTAAGCGTAAATAGTTCCAAAAAAGTCTGCATACGAGAGGAATCTATGCAGATTTTTTTATACTAGAAAACAGCATAAAGCGCCCATATGCTTTGTTGTGACTCCGCTCCTCCTTCTATGTACCCAACGGTACATCTCAGTTCGGTGCTCGTCACGCCTCGCATCTGGACGCTTTATTTAGTTTTCTCTACTAAATATCGTGGCACTCAATCTTATCCCATGATCCGTTCTGCTCGTTCAAGTTCCTCAGGTGAGTTAATCCCCATCACCTCAAACGGGTTTGCAACCGATGCAGTTACTACCCCACTCCCTTCTGCAATCGCCATTTCGATTAGGTCGGTTAAGTAATATTCTCCCGAAGCATTCTTATTTTCCAAGTCTGCCAAGTGGTCCCAGAGCCACTGTGCATCAAAGGAGTAAATTCCAGGGTTCACTTCGTGAATACCTCGCTCTTCTTCTGTGGCATCTTTATATTCGCGCGTTGCAATTACGCTTCCTGCTTTACTACGAATAATACGTCCCCAGTGCAAGAACTGCTCATAATCTTTATTGAAGTTTGGAACCTTGGTGGTCAACATCGCAACAGGCGCTGCATGCGCCATGCGAAGTTCTAAAAGCTGTTCCAATATCTCAGACGTAATAAATGGATGGTCTCCATATAGTACAATGACATTTTTTGTACCACCCACAAGTTCACGAGCAGAAAGCACCGCATGTCCTGTTCCTAACTGTTCTTCTTGTACCGCATATTCACACTCCATATGCTCACAAATATTTCCAAAATGAGGTAACCCTTCTGGTGAAACAACAAGAATCGGTTTTTTATCAATCCCGCTCACTTCGATTGATTCAAGTAAATGTAATACCATTGGCTGTCCTGAGACCTCCACAAGAGGCTTTGGCATATCGGCTCCCATACGCTTCCCTTTTCCGGCACATAAAATAACGATACGTGTCTTCATAGAATAATCGCACGTTACTAAAAAAGAGGATTTTGGTCAATATAAAAAGACGGGCCAGCAAATGCCGACCCGGAAACGTGACGAACTACTTGGGGCGATTGGCCCAGAGCGCATCGATCAGTTTCGCTACCACGAAGTCATTAACCGAGAGCCCCTTAATGGCATGTGTCCGAAGCGTGAACGTTAGATTGCGATACCGGGAGATCCGCACATCCGGATGATGGCCCTCTCGGTCGGCACCCAGTGCCACTTGATTCAAAAAATCAATCGCATCAGCGAAGTCCCTGCACCAGAACATCCGCTCAATGCACCCTCGCTGCCCATCATGAGTCCACTCAGATACCTCCTCTAAGTACCGAGCAGTTTCCTCGGTCGTCAGACGTGGCGTCGTACCCGTACAGGGCTCGCACGCACCAGGGATCAGCGAACAAGAATCTGCCTTAGTCTCACCATGATCGGTCATTCGAACCTCCAAAATTGTAGGTACTAGCGATACCACCGGCTAGTTGGCGGCATGTGCGACAAGTTCCGAAAGCGTGGCAAATTACGCAATACACGATCCAACTCTGCGTGGTCAAAAGGCTTGAACTGCCTTTTGGGCTCATCACAGCAATCATGCGGATCACTCGCCAGCTGCGCCTGCCCCTCACTTCGATGGCACTCACAGACACAAAAACACGCTTCACGCATCAATCACCTCACTGTGCAGTTATATTGCAGTGTATCTAGTATCCCGTCAAGCAGAAAATTTCAATAAAAAATATCAAAAACAAAAACACACCCTCATTAAAGGGTGTGTTTTTGAATAAAAATCTACATTGTCCTGGCGCCCACCTACTCTCGCACATATGTACTACCATCGGCCCTGCAGGCTTAACTGCCGTGTTCGGGATGGGAACGGGTGTGTCCCCGCAGGAAGTGGCACCAAGACAATACAGATTTTGTATTTGTTGATGAAATTGTATCGTGTAATTCAAGAAGTGGAAATAGGGTAACAAATATTCTCACTTCACCATCGTGTTTACACGATGAATGAGTGGAGAGCATGGACTATTAGTACTACTTGGCTTAATACCTTACGGCACTTATACCTATAGCCTATCAACCTGATCGTCTCTCAGGAGTCTCATAACGAAAATTAATCTTGAGGTCGACTTCGCGCTTAGATGCTTTCAGCGCTTATCCGAACCAAACATAGCTACCCAGCGATGCCCTTGGC
>CAYPYH010000070.1:0-4543 GCA_964415145.1 uncultured Gammaproteobacteria bacterium | reverse complement strand
TGTTTGGAGCCCGAAGTAGCGCAGGACTTTTCCAGAAAAGTCCTGCGCTTGAAATGTATCTGGAATATCATAAACCGACTTTGCGTCTGGTGCTGCAATCACATGCTCCACCGGCACCGAACAAAACTGCGCAATTTTCTGTTTGCGTGGCTCGTCTACATTCATAGGCGAACGACATACAATAAAGTTTGGCAAAATACCGGTGGCATTAAGCGTGCGCACTGCGTATTGCGTTGGTTTTGTTTTCATTTCCCCTACACTTGGCGGCACCGGTAAATAACTTACAAGCACAAAACCAACGCCTCCTGGGTATTTTCCTTGCATCATGCGCGCCGCTTCCAAAAATAAAATATTTTGATATTCCCCTACCGTTCCTCCGATTTCAATAATCGCAATATCGGCGTCAGCCAAGGCTGCCGCCGTTTCAATGCGTAAAATCACTTCCTCTGGCACATGTGGCACCACTTCCACACACTTCCCCCCGTATTCTAAATTGCGCTCGCGATTAATCACCGATTGGTACACGCGCCCCGTGGTCATGTAATTCACGGACGTAATATTAATCCCCAAATATCGCTCGTAAATTCCAATATCTTGATCGGTCTCGTCTCCATCTACGGTCACAAATACTTCTCCGTGTTCAATTGGGTTCATGGTTCCTGCATCCATATTCACATATGGATCGATTTTAATGGCGGTGACTTTATACCCCTGTGCCTGCATGCTAAGCGCCAATGCGGCAGTTGAAGTTCCTTTTCCTACACCACTCATTACCCCTCCGACAACGAACAAATATTTGGTTTTCATAGTTTTATTTTGCTTCGACGGTCACTTGTACGCTCGCTTCAAATCCCGACGGGAATTCAATACGGGCCTCAAATGTGCCAGCCTCTTTAATATTTTCGATTTTAATGAACTCGGGGTCCACTTTGTAACCAAGCTCTTTGATGGCTGACGCGATATCTTTTGCGTGAATCGCCGCGTACAGCTTCCCCTTATCCGCCTTTGCTGTAATGGTGATCTCAAGACCATCCACCTCGCTCGCAAGCTTACGCTCTTCCTTCTCACCTTTCTTTTCCTTACGCACGGCCGCCTTTTCACGCTCATCACGATCACGAAGCGCTTTATCGCTCGCTTCTACCGCCAAATGCTGCGGAAATAGAAAATTACGTGCATACCCTTCGGCAGCTTCAATTACTTCCCCCTTTTTTCCCATGGATTTTACATCCTGCAAAAGAATTACTTTCATACCTTTCTATTTTGGTCTATATTTACGATTTTGTCGCCCCCGGTCTTGTTGAGGATTTGGACGAGGTCGCGGACTCTGACCTTGTGGCCGCGGACTAGGCTGCACCACGGGACGAACAATCTGACCCTGCGGTCGCACTCCCGCCTTGGGCGGCTGCCCACCCGCACGCACCGGAATTGCCAATGACTCAAAAGCACGGTTAAGAATTGGACGCATATCTTTATAATTCGAACGCTTCACCACTTCTTGTCCTTCTACCCAAGCAACAGCCTGAATACGCTCGCCCCCTTCAACAATTTCTGGTTTTTCAAGGCGCACATTCTGCTTCGCCTCAAAAAGATAATAGTGAATGTATTTGTGAATCAGCTTTCCCTTAAAGACAAAGCGATCGCGAAACCAAATATCAATATGTCCAAGCGGCTTGTGCAGCGTAATATTATGAATGCCCATTTCTTCACCCACCTCACGACGCGCTGCTTCTTCGTATTTTTCACCGCGCATCACGTGACCTTTCGGGAAAGTCCATTTTCCATATGAATCTTTGAGCATGGCAAAAAAGATGCCTCGTGCGCTTCTTGTAAACACAATGCCCCCTGCGGATACTTCAACCCGCGGATGTTCTCGTAAGCTACCGTGCGTTCTCGATGTAACGACGTGCCGCTTCGGTTTGTGGATCTTGTTTTGCATCGAAATCTTCTCGAGTTAAGGTAACGATTTCATCCGGCTCTATTCCAATATCATCAATGGAACGCCCATTTGGCGTAAACCACTTTGCGATTGTAAGTTTGAGCGCGGACTGATCCTCAAGTATACGGAAATCCTGCACTGATCCTTTTCCAAATGTCTGCTCACCAATAACGCGCGCCAGTTTATAGTCCTGCAGCGCACCAGCGAGAATTTCGGAAGCAGATGCAGAGCCTCCATTTACGAGGACTACGGTTGGAACGCCCGAGAGAGGCGCCCCTTTACCTGCACGGAGTGACACTTCGTCATCACGTGTCTTTTCTACAACAACTATTTTATCATCTATCCAGAAATCTGCAATCTTAATCGATTCATCGAGCAATCCACCCGGATTATTACGTAAATCGATAATAATACCGTCCAATTCCTTGGGATTCAATTCCTCAAGTGCTTGATTGAATAAACGCGTCGTATCTTGGTTAAACTGCGTAATTTGAATAATTCCTATATTATCCTCCTTTTTCCACTCCACACTGTCCACCGTGATCTTTCCGCGTACAATTTCAATATCATGAACATCCTCTTCTCCTTGTGTAAACAAAGTCAGAGTCACCTTCGTTCCTTCTTCACCACGAATCGCTTTTACGGCGTCATAAACCGTCCAATCAGTCGTTTCTTCTCCATTTACCTTTAGAATAATGTCACCTGCACGCACACCCGCAGTAGCCGCGGGAGTTCCAGGAAGTGGTGCTGTCACAATAATAGAACCCTCCTTTTCTTCCAACTCGGCCCCAATTCCGAAAAATGACCCTTCCAAATCTTGCTGAAATGCCATTGCTGCCTGCGGATCAAAGTACGTAGAATATGGATCGTTCAACCCTTCAACAATACCTGAAATAGCACCATAAAAAAGCGCTTTATCAGAAACCGGCTGGTCCACATAGTCCGACTTCACCAATTGCCAAATATCCCAGAACTGTTCAAAATCAACGTCATTTTGCGCATTCATTGAGCCAATACCATTCAAATTCCCCTCCTGATTAGAGGCCAGTGTACTTGGTTGAGCGGATCCAACAATAAAACCAATGTAAAATACAATTGTAACAATGAGCGCCCCAACAAGCACAGTACCTATGGAAATTGAGCCAAAATACCGACGAAAAGAGTTTTGCATACGCAAGGCATTCTACCATAAAGTACCTTTTTCTGATACGCTTCCCTCGTATGAAAAAGTCCGTTCGACGCGTCCTCTTTTATCTCTTCTTTGCTGCTTTTTGTATTCTCGCTCCCGCCATCGTTTTATATACGGCCGGGTATCGATTTTCCATTAAATCCGGCGTAGACCTCGATGTTGGCAGTCTTTCGATTACAACCACACCAGCGCGTGTCGCAATTACTTTTGGCGATAGCGACACCCAAAAACGCACTCCACATGTATTTCAAGAATTGAACCCTGGTCGCTATGACGTCACGCTGAGTCGCGAAGGATTCCTTCCTTGGCAAGGCATGGTACAAGTACTTCCTGGGCTCACTACTTACATTCAGCACATTATTTTATTTAAAGTAGGATCTCCCTCGCAATTACCTCCTGTCATCGAACCTAGCGATACCGCAGCTTTTTTTGATAAAACAATCGCCTACACAACTACAGTGAGTAGCACCGATCACACCATCCTTACGCTTTCCTTGTTCAATGTAAGATCAGGAAATATAAAAGAAATAGATACGCTCCCTGGCACAGCAGCCTATACGCTTACCTGGTCGAAAGACGGATCCTACCTACTTGCTCAAAACAAGCATGACATTCGCATCTATGACAACTCTGGCGCAAAAATAGATCCAATGATTGCCAATGACATCACTTTTACACGTGCTTTTTGGGACACGCAAAGAGACGAGATTATTTACATTGAAGCAAGCTACCCTACCCAAGAAGATTCTGCGGTCGTATACGAAATTGATCTTCAGAAATCTTCACTAGATCCAGTTGTGCACCCAGCGGGAACCATTGGTGTCGTGGATAATGCAGCATTCTTGATCAATCAATCATTTACCACCAGCATTTTGGCCATTTTACGAAATGGGAATACACAAGAACTCGCCCATCTACCCCGTTCTACATATACCCTCGTAGACATGAAAGACCAAAACCATGTCCTTGCCGACCAACAGGGTGATTTCTACCTGGTAAACCTCACCAATAACGATGTGATCGAGATTCCTGCGCATAGCTCACAATACGCATGGGACGAGAGTGATAACCGCTTCGCCTATGCAAATGACACAGAACTCCTCATTGTGTCACCAAAGCAAAAACAAAGCGATCTGCTTCTACGCCTCACCAATGGCGTTTCCCATCTTGCATGGCATCCAAGTGGCCAGCGACTCCTCTTTTCAACAGATACAACAATTGAGGCAATAGATGGATACCAATACACCTTTACACGCGACCACGCCACGCTTGCCACCATGGAACACATTGAACAGTTCTGGATTGACGCACGAGGTAAATATCTCTATATACTTGGAACGCAGAACGGCGCACACGGTATGTATACATTACGGATTAAGTAAAAAAGCGCGGCCTATTGGCCGCGCTTTTTAATATAT
>CAYPYH010000069.1:0-4609 GCA_964415145.1 uncultured Gammaproteobacteria bacterium | reverse complement strand
CTATTATGCAAACTGGGGAGCATCTTGTGGAACAGCTGATGGATGTCTTGATCACGTAAGTGAATACGAAGAGCAATGCCGCATTGTAAAGGGTGAGCAGTTCTGTGGAACACTTCATGAAGAATTGTTTACCGGAAAAACATACACCTTACAGTTCTGGGCAAAGGGAGCAGGAACGCTCAAGGTTGGTTTTGCGGAAAATGCAGCGTCTAATGAGTTGGCGCCAGCTATTACTGCGGGTGATGAATTTAAGGGTGCGAATGGATCAACGGATCTTGTTTTGACGAGCGAATGGAAGGAATATCGCGTAGGACCAATCGATATGAATGCCAAAACACATCCAAACTTTGGTATTGGGTCGGTGTTGGTATTTGACCCAAGCGCGGGAGCTACCGTGTATGTAGATACTATTTCACTTCGCGAAGGGGAAGAGAACTTAGCGCTTATTCGTGATTCGTGGTCAACACCAGCCGTATGTGACACCGACTCTGTAGGGCGTTACGCGCCACAATTCAACTTAGGTTGTCGCGAATACACGAGTTCTGCAGGATCGCTTGTATACCTTAAGTCTTTCTCTCGCTTGTGTGGGGAAGACAAGGTGGGATGTGCAGCTTTCTATGATACTCAGGCAAGCGAAAGTCCATATGGTCAGGTATTTAATGCATACTGTAATCGTGTAGTAACGGTTGCGGGTCAAAACGCTAAGGCGTCAGAACTCTTTGGTGTGGCTACATATGCGGCTCTTAGTGCGAGTCAAAAGGCTGAAGTGGATGCAGCAATGGACGATAGCGCAACAGAATGTCGTTTAGAAGGAGACCTTAATTCGGTGGACGGATATGCCGCGAATGCTGCACGTTTGTGTACACTCCAGCCAAATCAAGCAACATGTCGATTCAATTTGGATTTCTTACTTCCAGAAACGGCACTTGGATCTGGTTTGCGTACGGCGCATATTGTGTACGAAGCAGATACTGAAGTAGTAAGTCCGGACGCGCCAATTTATGCAGTTGTAAACAGTGGTTCACAGTGTAATAGCGCGGAGGCTGGTTGTACCCAAGTAGGAATTCCTGTGCTTTCAGCCGACCAGAGTCGTGTAGAGTCATGGGGGGATGTATCACTCCTTTTGGACCCAGATTCATATGGAACAACCCTTTGTCGTGGAGAAGATTTATTCTGTGAAGAATTCAATGATGCGCGAAAGAATAAGTATTACTTCAAAGATCCTCAGCAAAAGGTTTGCGAGTTCAAGGAAAAAGTAGTGATTAGTGGTCAAGAATACTCTGGCTGGTTTGTACAAGGAACCACGAATTTCTGTTACGGAGAGGGGAAGTGTGAGACAAATACAGCTGCGAAAAAATGTGGGGGAACGGGCAGCGTATGTACTTTGGACACACAGTGTGCTGAAGGTATCACCTGTGATCCTATTGTGTGTACGCTTGATTCAGATTGCCCAGTGATTGGAAATGGTACCTGTTCCGTTTTTGGAACCGCATGTTCACAAGACGAAGACTGTCGCTTGAATGAGCGTTGTCTTGGAGTAGAATCGGACAAATGTGTAATCGATAGCGGTTCATATGTTATTTCTGGAACAGAATCTGGTCTTTGGCTTACGGGAGACGATTTGTACAAAGGATGGGCAGGAACATGTTCTGCAGAAAATAGTGGATGTCGTGAATTCCTTGACCCACTCGACAGTAAAGAATCTGACACACCATATGGTCAGTCTGATGTTAAGGCTTACTACTATATTGAAAATGAAAACTTAGGAGATGTCAGTGTCGGGGGAACAACTCAGCGCTGTAATGGACAGGCGAGCACCGAAGAAGGATGTGTGCTTTTCTATGACACGAGTTTGCCACGTCTTACCATGAGTACTACGGCCACAGCAATTGCGAGTCAGCATGCGGATGAATTATTTGGTACACGCCAGTACGCGCTTGTGCCACCGATCAACTGTAATGAAGGGGCAGTGCGTTCTTCTATCACAACGCCTTCAAATTCAAGAGTTGATTTGTGTTCGAATCGTTGTGCATATGACCGCTTCAAGGTGGAAGATATAGGTGATAACTGGGATGAAATTATTAATGCAACAGGTGCGTCTGGTCAGGACGGTATTCCTGATGCTGAGTTCAATAGCTTGAACGATTTCATGCAAGATGGGGGCGCGCTTACTGCAAGCACGCTTGAAAAAGGATATATTTTTGGTGGATCATGCTTGGTGGATACTGATTGTGCACCAGTACGCAGTGAAGCAGGGGACTTGATTGACGGAAGTTGTCGTTCAGCGGCGCCAAATGACACTGTGGGCGGGGTGCTTACAACACTTCCAGTACCTCGTTTGGAAAACGATACGAACCGTGTAATTAAAGTAAACCGTAACCGTACCTGTTCAGAATGGATCGCACCAGACGATTGTCGTAAGGTATGGGACCCAGAACTCAATCAATTCCGTCAGAGTTGTTCTCGCTTGGTATTGTGTGAAGAATACGACGAAACCGGCGTCTTCGCATGTAAGAAGCCGAAGATGAGTGACGCTGCGGTGCCAATTAACTTGGATTTCTACACGAGTCGCGATGCATCTTGGTATGGAAATGAATATTCAGGGTATGCGATCGGTTCGCAGTTCTTATTGAATCATTTGACCCAAGAACAGACGAACCTCGCGCGCGTTTGTGTAACTACAGTAGACGAGGTAAAAACAATTGCTGAATCGCCTGTTGATAGTGGTAATCCAGTAGAATGTGACGATACCTCAGACTGTAGTGCTACCTTGGGAGCCGTATGTGAGCCAAATCCAGATCCAGAATTCGCACTTGTATATAATGCAGGTTCTTGTAAGGATCAGGCTTCCAACACTTCATGTCAGGTTGGTTCTTGTGCGGACTCGGGAGCAACGTGTGCAACGGGAGACCAGTGCCCAGGATCAAGTTGTATAATCGGTAGCTGTATTATTCCAACCGACGACACCTGTGTGGTGGATGCGGATTGTGGTACCGCCGTGGGTTCTGTTTGTGTGGCTGGTAAATGTGAAATTGAAGTAGGTGCGAACTGTCTTATCGCAGACGCAGATGACGGTGCCGTGAAGGGATGTAATATCGCTGCCGAAGGTGCGGGATTCGGTTCACGAGCTACTAATGGTGCAACATGTCGTTTGGAAACAAGTTCTTATAAGTCAGGAACGTGTATTAATGATAAGTGTTTACTTACACCAGTTGGGGCTGCGTATCCAAAGACAACGGTAACTGACAGTACAGTAGAAACATTTGGCAAGGTGTGTCGTGCGAATCCAGAGGCAGACTCTCCATTCGCAACAGATATTGTTGAGAGATGGAATATATTCAAGAAAGGCACGGGAGATCTCCATGAGGTAGCTGATGGTGGTGATGCGCCAGATGCAGGGGAATATCCTTACAATATGCGTTCTGGTTTTGAAAACGCGAATATCTGTGCGGCTGGCGAAGCATGCGCGTGTAGCTATAAGAAGATTACAGCGTCTGGGCAGACGGGGTACATTGAAATCAATAGTGATGTGGATACATTTGCTAATATTGTGGCGGCACAAATTGGCGCTCCGACTGGTGGGGATCTTGGTATCTGTTCTGGGGGAGCAGCATCTGGCGCTTTCTGTATCATTGATTCAGATAAGGAATATGGTTGTAAGGCAAATCCAGAACCTCCAACAGCGGATACGGCGGTGAGCGGTTCTTTTGGAACATGTAATCCAATTCAGCGTGAAGACGATCTTGTAGGACTTCGTGGATATTGTCTGGAGCGTGACTCGGCGGTTAATATAGATGGAGATCAAAACCTGGGTGCATGTCTAACCTATTTCCCAATTGACGAATTGCGTGGAGAAACCGACTTATACGGAAAGTTTAAGGAGGCAGGATTCTTTGAGGATGCGTTTTACTGTGGGGAAATAAAGAATTATGCGAATGTTTCGAGTATTCGCGGGTGTTCGGCAGATCGTGGAAGTAGCGGTATGACGCAAGATAACCTTGTTAGGGGATCAAGAAGTAAGGAGCAGTGTCAGTATACTGTCGTATGTCCAAGTGGATACTGGGCTGCGGTAGGCCCTAAGAATATAGATACTGACACTACCAATAGCGAAGCTGGAACGTGGTGTGATCATACCGGAACTATGGATGGTGATGAGTCAGATGGAGAGATTGATTTGTGGGCGCGTACCGATGAGGCGGCCGCTTATGATCAGGCCAATGGTTGTCCATATGTCTGTGTGCCGAAGAATTCCTTCCACGCGACCGACGATGGACCAGAGCCAAAAGGCTCAGCCTGTACGCCACCTCCCTCAGCGGAAGCTTCTAAAAAACAGAATAAGAACGATCGTGATATTGGATATAAGACAGACTACTATTATTCTGAGGCGGACTCGACTACGGGTAAAAAACAGATTGATGCATGGTGGGATGAGTACCAAGACTGCACGTACTACGGTATGGATATCGCTCAAGATGAGTTGGGGGTAAATGCATTTTATTCAGTTGGATACGGTGAGCAGGATGAAGATTACCCCACAAGTTATTTTGGAGCCGACTGGGGTACTGCGAATTCAAGCTATGTGGTTGCACGCCAGACAAACCATGGAGTA
>CAYPYH010000068.1:0-4733 GCA_964415145.1 uncultured Gammaproteobacteria bacterium | reverse complement strand
AGAGAGCGTGTAAGTTCATTGTTTCATAATGTTTGGCTCCTTTTTCCCAAAGGAGCCCTTCATTATGCAAAAATGGCGATTAGCTAGCATTACAACAATTCTTTCTTTTGCTTGGGTAAAGCTTGCACTAGCATTCTCTATCGAAGACACGGGTCTACATAAGACCGCCAAAGAAACATATGCTGGCCAAGAGAATGTGAACCTAGGTCAGTACTTAGCCGAATTTATTGTACAACCACTCTTCGCTATTTCGGGTGTGATCTTCCTAGTCTTTATGCTCTATGCTGGTATCTTGTGGATGACTGACCAAGGAGACTCAGACTCGGTATCAAAAGCAAAAAAGATCTTGGTACATTCAACGGTTGGACTCATCATCATGATGTCTGCCTACGCCATCACGAACCTTGTCCTTAATATCGTGAGTCAGCCAGGTAATCTAACTGGATAATCTATGTCTATATTCTCTTTCTTTAAACCCGCCATTGCCTACGCGCAAGAACAAGCCCTACCAACAGCCATGACTGGCGCCCGCAGCCTTACGGACGAATTCGGAAGTCGACTATACGGCGGAACCGATGCAAACTTCTTTCAAGTCATGGGGGTACTGATCAATGTTCTCCTCTCGATTCTCGGTGTCATCTTACTTGGATTCATTATCGTGGCGGGTTTTTACTGGATTACAGCCGGAGGCAATTCTTCACAAGTTGAAAAAGCAAAAACTCTTATTCAAAACGCGGTGATTGGTCTTGTCATCATTCTCGTCGCGCTCTCTCTTTCACAATTTATCCAAACGGCCTTGATCGACCAACTTGGTGAAGCCCCGTCCTCTAGCCCTGCACCCAATGACCCAGGCCCTGGTCTTGGTGCAGATGATGGCTATTGTCCTGGTGGCGTTTGCTAATTCTCCACACCTTCTCATTCTCAAGCTCCCTCGAACCGTGTTATACTCAACTCATCGCTTGAAACTTAACTATTAATTTCATTATGAAAGCACTCATTACAAAAGTATCTGGTCTTGGAGCAACTGTTCTTGGAACCCTTACCGCGCTCCCTGTGTTCGCGCAAACCGAGGATTATCTTGGAGACGTCGCTGGTGCAACAGACCTTTCAGACACAGGTTTCACTGACTTACTTGGAAACTTAATCAATGTTGTTCTCTCGGTGCTCGGTGTCGTACTCCTTATCCTTGTTATCTACGCTGGAACCCTTTGGATGACTGCCGGTGGTGATAGCGGAAAGGTAGATAAGGCAAAAGCGCTTATCACTAATGGAGTTATTGGTCTTATCCTGATCTTGGCAGCTCTCTCAATTTCTACATTCGTATTCGATACCCTTCAAGGTGCGGTAACTGCCTAGTCCCCTATAAAAACCATGCATGCAAACTGCATGGTTTTTTATTTGGCTTTTATATTCTAAACGCAAAAGGACCCCTCGACGCGCCGTAATTGGCGTCGAAGGGTCCTGCGTGAAGTGGGACGAGGAACTCTAGGACTTGGACATCTGTCTCCAATCCATCCAGTTTCCTACCGGACCGATCTTGCACTGTGCACCGTTCGCACGCGTTTGGCACTTGGAGATCCCCTGTGTCGGAGACCCGTACCCAGTTGTATCCACACGCATGCGGCACTCGACCCACGCACCCGTGCCCGCATTGAAGCAGCGATCGGGCGCCTCCACCTGGAAACCTGCGCCCGTTACCGGAACACGGCTGATCACCGTGATCCAGTCACCGGGGGGCAAGTACAAGTGACAGCTTTCGCCGGGGCGCAGGACCGAGACGCCTTGGGCGCCAAGATTCCAGCGTCCTTCGACGATCGCGCGTTTGACAAGTGCTGTTGGTCCTTCGACCAGTGGCACGCGACCGGGTCGCAAGTAAAACGCCGTCGTAGCACTTCCGTTCCACGTGTAGGCTCGGATCCGCTCGATCACCAACCCCTCGTTCTCGAAGATGTTGACGATCGTCGTCCGATTGAAGCCCACGAAGTTTTCGGGAGCACCGACCACGCAGGCTTCGACCAGCATCTCGCCCTTTGGAGGAGCGGGATTCACAGCCTGGGCCTGCGCGATCAGATCCTGCACTCGCTGCGTGGAATCCTGAGCTTGCGCCCGAGGCCCACACAGCAAGATCCAGAGGAACAGAGCGAGGGAGAAGTGCTTCATCAGTGCACCCCCAACTTGCCACCGACCCATGCGCACTTGATCAAGAGCGGCCCGTACAGGACATACGAGGCCTCCATGGTGCTACGCATCCGCTCACACTCTGCCCACGTTGCCCGAAGCTCTGCCGCTTCGGACACCGAGAGCGCAGGAGTCGAGCTGGTAGAAGTCGCCGTCGAGGAAGAACCCTGCGGACGCGAAGCCGAAGCTCGCGCCACTTGGACCGCCTTCAATCGATCGATCTTCACCGCGAGCAACTCAACCGTGACGCGCATCGCTGCCGTGTCGGCGGCCATGCGTTCCACAGCGTCAGTTCCTGCGCGCAAGTCCACGGCCGCCTGCAACCACTGAGGTGGCAGGTTGGGAACGGAGGTTGCAGGCGGCGCCTGGACTGGTCTCGTGACCGCTGGAGGCGAGGTCACCACCATGATCGGCGCCGCTTTGCACACCTCTTCGTAGAAGTTGCCGTAGCTACGCTCACGACTCTCGCGGCCACCCGCCCTGTACTCGATCCCCGAGGGGGAAGCACAGGTCATCTCGCAGGCGCTCTGCACGCACGCATCTTCGTAGACGCGACATTGCGAAGCGCAAGCCTCCTGCTCAGTCTGGGGCCGCCGCCCCGCCTGCGCCACATTCGTGACGAAGAGGAGAGCGAACGCCACCAGAGCCACGAACAAAGGATTGGTCTTGAAGTTCAAAGGACACCTCGGGGCCACAAGGGCCAATGATTGGGATTGGGAAGGAATTGGGGCCTTTGCCCACCTATCCTTGAAGGAAAAAGTGAACAGGCTAGAATAGCACAAAAACACCATTTTGTCAAGGTAGCGCAAGCGTAATAATTCGCTATTTCTATTGACATTTTGGCATTTTTGTGCTATAGTTCTACGTTCACTAATCCCATCGGGGGAATGCTGAATACGGGGCACCTAGCCCGTCGCCCCTTCACAATTCCCCATAACTGTTCCTAAAGGAGGCCTCCATGGCCGATACCACCAATCCCTTCGATTCCCATGTGACCGAAACCGAGCGCCCGGCGCTTGGCGTCTTCGGTGCCGCCGCGGGGGAAACCCTCGGCGAGATGATCGAAGAGGCGATCTCCAAGCTCAACCTCGGCGGAATCACCAATTCCAACGAAGCCATGGGCAAGATCGCCGCAATCCTGCTGGCCATTCCCGCGCCCTTGCGGTACCTGGCCCACAACCTCGTCATCGAGGGCGTGGTTGCCAAGCTTCCCAAGAACGCACGCCAGCCCACGCGCATCGCCTTGCGCGGAGTCCTCAACGGGCTCCAGCGAGCCCTGCGCGAAAACAATGAAGCCGAAGTCATCCGCATTCTCGCGGGCGCCACCGGCACCACCGTTCCCCCTTCCGGCGCCGATGGCGCCACCGGAGTTCCCGTGACCACAACGACCGCAACGGTGACTCCGGTCACTGATTCCAAGAAGAAGAAAGAGTTCATTCCCGTGCCCACGGAGGCGAACACGCCTTCGCAGACGAATGCCCTCAACCTTCTCAAGGTCCTGTTCGACCTCAACATCCGTGTTGATGGGATCGACGTGCCCTGGAAGCCCCGGCTCACCTACCGTCGCTTGACGGAAGTGCTCATCCCGAACAACTCGGGGCTGCTGACAAAGCTGCCCCCCGATCAGGGTGAGGCCTGGTACAAGGAAGCAACGCGCATCGCGCGTACCATGATGCTGTACCAGGAGCAGCTGAACAACTACAAGGGCAAAGATCCGGACAGCGACACCAGTGTCGTGGAACGGAAGCGGTGGATGGCCTGGGCCAAGACGGCACTCGAAGGCACGTACTTCATTCCGTTCGGGGAGTTCTTCCTCTACGTGGACGCCGCGGCAGAAAGCGGTGACACGAAAGTGGGTGACGGCCTCGACCGGCTCGTGGACGCCAGCGGCGACACCTTCGACCGCTTGAGCACTCCCGAGATTCGCCAGTACATCCGTGACAATGCCGGCGCCTTCAGTGGAGCCGTGCTGAGTACCGGAAGGGATGGCTTCGTCCTCATGGCGGTCTTGATCGTGTCGGTGCTCATCCTCGCCCTTTCGGGCTTGGGTAGTGGCATCGGTGGGACCCTGGCCTTCATGAACGGTGCAGCGCTCGCATGGCCCATCTTGATCCCGTGGTTCATCGGGTTCGTCCTTGCGGGCGGCCTCGGCGGGCTGTACGTGGTCTCGGTGGAGTCCCGCATGCGCTGGCTCGGCCTCATGCCGGCGGCGCTCGGGTTGCTCATGTGGGTTCCGCAGATGATCCTGACCAACCTGAACCCCGCCGCGCCAACCGGCGCGATGGGAATGACGGTTTCGGCAGGTCTTCTGCTCCTGTTCTGGGCATTCGCCCTGATTGGGTGGATTGACCTCGTGACCGACGGGATCCACTCAGCCCTGACGTCGGGTCATGATGGGCCGCTCCACAAGCTGCTCGGAGTCATCCTGGACTTCGTGAAGAACAAGAAGGCCGTCGTCCTCGCCGTCGCCGGTGTCCCCGTTGCGCCCAGTCCCGACACCACCAGGGTTCCTTGGTGGAAGAAGGCAGGCGGCATCGAGGAGATCGGTCTGGGAG
>CAYPYH010000067.1:0-4801 GCA_964415145.1 uncultured Gammaproteobacteria bacterium | reverse complement strand
GACGCTCGGCAAGGGCGTCACCGAGGTGGTACAGATCCCAACGGATCACGCCTTCAAGGAAGTTGCCGGACTCCCGTTTGGGAGTACGAGTGACGATTGGGGGATGACGGCGGCCACTGTGCGCGCGATCATTTCGCACGGACCGCGACCTTTCGATGATTTCTTTTACCTCGTGCTCGCGCGTGAGCTCGCGGACGAACTGCGTCGCTGCGACATTGGGTACGGATCGGGTACCAAGGTCAGCATTCGCGCTATGGATACGTGGTTGCGTGGGTATTTCCACGAGGGTCGTTCGCCGCTTGTTCCTGCGCCTCAACTCGCACCCTTGCCTGGCAAGAAGCGTGTGGGATCGGGCAATGGTGCGGCGATTCGCATCGCACCGGTGGCGATCGCACTCGCATTCCTTCCGCAGGAAGAGCCTGTGGTCATGCGTGTTGGTAGGATGACGCATTCGGATCCCCGTGCGAGCATCGCTGCGCATGCACTCGCGAGTGTCTTCATGCGGATCATGCATTGGCATCGGTGTGGCGTTGGTACGAACGAGATCATCACGATCTTGCGTCAGACAACAACGCACGACCCTCTGCTGCATGAGGTTGAACAACTTGAGTGCGCATTTCGTGCAACGGAGCATGATGTCGCGGCCCATATGTGCAGCCGTCGCCTGCGCAAGGTGTTCATGAATCCGGCAACGCTCGAGTCCAATGCCTCGCTTCGCAAGGCGGTTGGCAATAGCGTTCTGTCCTGGGAGTCTGTCCCGTACGCCATCGGTGTTTTCCTGCGCAACTTGGACGACCCGCAGGCAGCGATTCGCGAAGCGGTCAATGGCGGTGGTGACACCGACTCGATCGCTTCCATGGTCGGCGGACTCGTGGGACTTCTCCACGGCGCCGATGCACTGCCTGGTGACTGGAAGGAAGGCAAGGCAGCGCAGGAAGCTGAGGTTCTGGCTCGTCGGTTCCACTTGGTACTTACGGGCGGTAGTCTGTGAGTGCCTGCCGGAGCATCTGCTCCGGCCTGCATTCAGGAGCTTCATCATCCCGGTGGAGACTCTGAAGAAAGTTTTGTCCCTCACGTTCAACATGGAGAGTGTTCGATGCTCATTTCCGATTATGTTCGCGTACTGCGCGAGCGTGAAGAAGCTGGTGCCATCGTCAGCGATGGCGACGATCTCGACTGGTACAAGCTGCTCATGGCGTACTGGATGTGGTCGTTCTTCAACACGAGCAATGCCAAGGTCCGGTTCACGTTCAAGTGCCGCAACAAGGATGTTCGTCTTGGTGAGGTGCTCAATGAGCGCCAGATCCGAGCTGACATCGAGGCACTGTGCGACGTCCGCTTCTCGGCTCCGTCGCTTGCGTACTTGCGTGATCACAAGCGCCCGTTGGACGGCGTGGAGACGTTTTCCATCGGCTTCACACGCGATCTGCTCGCGAACATCACCCATGCCAATCCCGTGGTGGAGTTCCGAAAGGATGGTTCGATCTACATCAGCGTCACAGGCCCGTGCTACACGGAGACCCTGTGGGAGACTCGCATCATGAACGTCATCGCGGCGCGCTACGCGCAGGCCATGATGGTTCAGAAGGGGCTTACTCTCGACGAGTGCTGGAAGATCGGCAATGCGCGGCTTGCGCTGAAGATCGAGATGCTCAAGCGCTACCCGGGAATTCCGTTCACGGACTTCGGGACGCGTCGACGCCTCAGCGGCGCCTGGCAGGCGCACGTGGATGTGCAACTTGCGGCGGCGCTCGGACCTCAGTTCCTGGGGACCTCGAATGTCGCGCATGCGCGTAACCTCGGGCTCACACCTCGGGGAACGAATGCACATGAGCTGCAGATGATCATGCGCACGCTCGCGCTGCGTGATGGCAAGTCCGAGCGTGAAGCGATGGAGTACTCGGTCGTGGAGACCTTCCGTCGTTGGCTCAACCTGTTCGAAGGCAACTGGGCTACGTTCCTCCCGGATACGTACTCGACCCAGTTCGCATACGCGGTTCTGCCACGAGATCTCGCCGAGCAGATCAAGGACTTCCGGCATGACTCGGGTAGCTTCGAGGAACACACCGCCCTGACCAATGCGCTGGTCGCACGGCATGGGTTCGATCCGACAGCACGAGGATCGATCTTCTCCGACGGTGTGGAAGTCATGAACCACATGCCCACAATCGCAGCTCTCGAGACCAGCCTCATGAAGTCCGTGGCATCGGGTACCGATACCACGAACGACGTGGGTCTGCCGAGGCTCTCGATCGTCGTGAAGCCCGAGGCCCTGATCCTCGAGGACGACACCGAGATCAAGACCGTAAAGATCTCGAACAATCCGATCAAGGCACAGGGTCCCGAGCGTGACATCGCGAACATCCTCGCGATCCTCGCCGACTATGGCGCCCCCGGCAAGGCCGTGGCCTGCGTCGTCTGATCCTTGTCCTTCTCACCTGACCTTCGCGGCACTCCCGCGTCGGTCAGGTACCTTTAATCGAGTCGCTGAATCATAAGTTCGGCGTCTCAACAAAAGGTAATTGTTTCTCACATCCAAGTTCGAAGGAGAGTCCCATGTCCATACTCCCAGCCCTTCTTGTCGGTCAGATCTGGCGCAAGCACTATGCTCGCGTGGCTGCCGTGACGCCCACCTTCGAGCACGTTGGTAACCCGGAAGAGCGGGTGCCTGTGATCGTTGAGGCGATTCATGAGGCTGCCGCGCGCGGCGCTGAAGTGATCGTACTTCCTGAGCTCGTCGTGTGTGGCTACACCTGCATGGATCTGTTCCGTGACCCCAATTTCGTGCGCCGCTGCATGGCGGCCGCCGATCAGGTGTCGCACCAGACCAAGCATCTCGACGTCACCATCGTGTACGGGTCGCCCTGGCTCGAGAATTCCAAGCTCTACAATGTCGCGATTGTCAGCCGTGCGGGCGAGATTGGCGGCATTGTGAAGAAGCGCTACCTGCCCACGGGCGGTGAGTTTCAGGAGGCTCGGTGGTTCGAGCCTGGTGAGGACGAGCCCGTGCAGGTCTTTACCTTCGATGGTGCGCAGTCGTTCACCTTCGTAGTGGCGGTCTGCGAAGACGACTGGCATTTGCTGAGCCCCGGTTCGGTGGGGGCTGCCGCGGGTGCGCACTTGCGGGTGAACATCTCGGGGAGCAACTTCCTCGCGGGCAAGCGTGCACGTCGTCGGCAGATGTTCGACACCATGTCCTGGCTCGACGCGGGGGCCTTCCTCTACGTCTCGGTGGGTTCGGGTGAAGATACGACTGATCTCGTCTTCGACGGCGATCGGTTCATCTACGACAATGGTCGTCTGCTCGCGGAAGGTGATGCGTTCACGGACGGCATCATCGTCGCGGACATCGACTTGACCGCGATCGAGGCAGCGCGGCTTTACAACCGCGTTTCCACGCATGCCAAGATCCCGCCATTCCGGCACATTTCGCTTGGGCTTCGAGCAGAGCCGACCGTCGGTGGCGACATCTCGCTCCTGCGGCCCACGGAAGTGCGCACGCCTCATGTGCTCACGGACCCCAAGGCCCAGCTCGAGCGCTGCTACGAGATCGACGAAGGGTCGATCCGGGGCATGGTCATACGCATCAAGACGGCGGGCCTGAGGAAGCTGTCGATCGGACTCTCTGGGGGTCGTGACAGTACGCGCGCGGCGCTCATCCTGGCGCTCGCCTGTGACCGGCTCAAGATCCCACGTTCTCGTGTGCAGTCCTTCACCCTGACTGGTCCTGCCTCGCGCGAGATCACCCAGGAGCTGAGTCGCAAGCTCGGCGAGGGACTTGGCTTCACCCACAAGACCGTGGACATCACCGACATGGCTGCTTCGGCGGCGCGTGCGGTGGACCACGAGCCCTGCTGGGGCGCCGACGGCGAGTGCCTCATCTGCGAGAACGCCCAGGCACGTGCCCGTACCTTCATCCTCATGACCGCCGGCGCCGTCATTGGCACCGGGAATGAGTCCGAGGGCGAGGACGGGTACTCCACGTACAATGGCGACCACATGTCCATGTACAACCCGAACGGAAGTCTTCCGAAGACGCTGATCATCAGCGACATCATGGCGCTCGCTCTGCGTAGTGAGTTCGTGAATGTGCGCGAGGTGATCGAGGACATCCTCGGTCAGCCCATCAGCGCTGAGCTTGGTATCGGACAGACGACCGAAGCGGCGGTGGGCGACACTGAGCTGGTCGACTGGTTCTTCTTCCACTTCCGCAAGGGGCGCAGCGCGGGGCAGGTCATGCTCCTCGCCAGTCAGTCCTTTTCGGAGTGGTCGATCGCCGATCTGGCCACGCTCTTCGCCAAGCTCACGCGTGCGCATGCGCGTAGCCAGTACAAGCGCGACGCGGCTCCGGGGGCGCCACTCCTGGGTTCCATGAGTACGTCACAGCGCGGAATTCTGCGCTTGCCCAGCGACCTGCGCGCCTACGACCACGTAGCGCAGCAGTTCGATGAGTTCGCCAAGCTCGCGGCCTGAGTCCGGTCCCACAACGCAAATGCCCGCCCTCGTTACTGAGGTGCGGGCTCTTTTTTATAGTTTCTTTCCCTTCAGCCAAAGTGCATCAAAGAGCTGAGTGAAATTTTCTGCGATCCATTTATTTGTAATGCGAATTCCTACGAAGTCTCGGGAATCCATGGAAACGATACTGACTGTTTCTCCCAAAATATACATGACGAAATGTTTGACTTGGTGCGCTTTGGGTAAAAAGCGGAAGGTGGAACCTGCACGATTTTTATAGTGCGTGACATGTTTTTTCTCCTGAGGACTTTCATTCAAGAGCACATGTGCATCAATATTCTTTTCT
>CAYPYH010000066.1:0-4896 GCA_964415145.1 uncultured Gammaproteobacteria bacterium | reverse complement strand
AACAAGGCGGTCGATACCACATTTGTAGGAAGCGACTCCTACTATCCAGATGTATTGAATATTTCATTTTCGCAAGGAACATTCTTTGACCAAGCAGAAGACCAAGGTGGCGCCAATGTCGTAGTGCTTGGGTCGTCTGTTGCAGAACAACTTTTTGCAGAAACAGGAACCGACCCTATTGGACAAGTAATTAAAGTGCGCACCGTGACTCAAACCGAAGCAGGAGGTATTCCTTTGCGCGTTGTGGGCGTCGTAGAACCGCGCGGATCTTCTTTCTTTCAAGACCGCGATGACCAAATATTTCTCCCTCTCGCGATTGGCCAGCAACAACTTTTAGGTATTCGCTATCTACAAGGGCTCTACGTGAAAGCCAATGAATCTACGGCGGTCGATTCTATTATTGGTGACGTGGAATCAGTATTAGATTCTAATCACCGTATTTTACGTGAAGAAGACCGCGACTTTAGCGTACGCAATATTGCAGATGCTCTCGGGATTCTTACCGCCATTACCGACGCATTAAAGCTCTTTTTAACCGCCATGGCGGGCATGGCGCTCGTTGTGGGCGGAATTGGAATCTTAAACATCATGTTAGTCACCGTTGCCGAACGCACGCGCGAAATCGGCTTACGTAAGGCACTTGGGGCTACTAATCAAGTCATTCGAAATCAATTCCTTATTGAAGCTAGTACGCTCACCCTTTTTGGTGGTCTTATTGGAATCGTCGTTGGAATCGTTATCTCTTTCCTTGTATCTGTACTCATGAACTATCTTGAATACGATTGGGCATTTTCGGTGAGCATTAGTTCGATTCTACTCGCTGTGGGAGTTTCTGTACTTACAGGAGTAATCTTTGGCCTATACCCCGCTTTCAAAGCCGCCAAACTAAATCCTATCGAAGCGTTACGCTACGAATAATATGTTGACTCTTCTACGACAAGCATTTCGAGCGCTTCGATCAAATCTTGTGCGCACAACGCTCACAACGCTTGGAATTGTTATTGGAATTGCAACGGTTATTCTTGTGCTTTCTGCGGGTGCCGGATTTCGCAGTCTCATTGACGCACAATTAGAAGCATACGGAACCAATACCGTTTATATTCAAACCCAAGTGCCACCAAGTACCAAAAAACGTGAAGCGGGAGCCGCAAATAATAATGAAGGCTCTTTCAATGGGATCACCATTACTTCACTTAAAGAACGCGACTTAGACGCCATTAACCGATTACCAAATGTAGAGCATAGCTATGGCATGGTGATTGGACAGGCGGTCACAAGTTACGAAAATGTGCGCAAGAACGCATTTTACTATGCGGCATCAAGTGACAAATTCGATATGGACACGCACACATTGAAGTCTGGTCGTTTTTACACGGAGGCAGAAGACAATGGTGCGGCACAAGTAGCAATTCTTGGGAGCAAGATCGCTGAAGACTTATTTGAAAATGAAGATCCATTGGGCAAATTGGTACGTGTAGGTAATTTGAATTTTCAAATAATCGGCGTTTATAATCCTCAAGGAGACTTAGAGGGTCAAGCTGATGGCGCGCTTTATATTCCACTTGGCACAGGTCAAAAAAAGCTTCTTGGTATTGATCACCTTGCATTTGCGATTGTCCAAATAGCAAATATCGACCTCGCAAAAGCGACGGTAGAAGATATTCAATATACCTTGCGCAATAGTCACAATATTACCGACCCGAGCAAAGACGACTTCACCGTACAAACGCAAGAAGACGCACTCTCTTCATTCAATACCATTCTGAATGGGATTACGATTCTCCTTATTTCGATTGCCGCCATTTCTTTAATTGTGGGCGGCGTCGGTATCATGAACATCATGTATGTCGTTGTAACCGAACGCACCTCAGAAATTGGTTTGAAAAAAGCGGTGGGAGCAACGAATGCAAATATCTTGGCCGAATTCTTAACGGAAGCGGTACTCGTCACGCTACTAGGTGGCGTACTAGGAATCATTTTTGGGGCACTACTTGGATGGATTGTTGCTCTTATTGCACAGTCAGCGAATTTAGCTTGGACCTTCTCTGTTCCTTTGTATGCCATTGTAATCGCCTGCGGCGTTTCTGCTGCAATTGGAATTGGATTCGGCGTATTCCCTGCTATGAACGCTGCTCGACTGAATCCAATCGAGGCACTCCGCAAAGAATAAAAAAGGAGCTTTTCAGCTCCGAGCGCATGAGAGAGTACTTGCACTAGAGCCATCCCGCCCACACAAGTACCGCGAGCACGCCCAAGTGGCACAGTTGATCAATCCAGATCTTGGTCGTCACTCCCCACCACCCCTTCACGAAGGTGTCGATGAAATAATGGCTCACGAACACCACTACGATACCACCCAGGCTCACGTGGGTCACTTGAGGCGCCGGTAGCCCCACAATGACCACGGTCGCTGTATACGTGCACACGTGATACAGGAGCACTTCCCAGTCCTTGGCCTTCTCCATGATCATCCAGACGCTTTGAAAGGCAAAGTCTCCAAGAAAATGAGCAGACGCATACACTAGGAACGCGAACAGCATCGGGTATTGCTCGAGCATGATCACCTCCTTGCCTGAGCACTCTTTAGCATATACCCCGCCAAAACCCTGCCCAGAGTAAGTGTCGTGTTTTCCGACAACACTTTGACTTCAGATACGCCTTTCGTTACTGTAACTCTATATGGATACAGACTATTCTTTGGAATTGCTCGCGAGCCTAAAGGCGTTTGGCCTTACCCAAAGAGAGGCCCTTATTTACCTTGGTGGGCTTGAATTAGGCCCTACAACAATCCTTGAACTTGCACGTCACACAAATCTTCCCCGTACCGCTCTTTACCCCATATTAGAGCATCTGTGTCACGAAGAAGTTTTCACACATTCAATGGTTAAGACAAAAGAACTCTATACCGCTATATCGCCCAAAGAACTTTCACAAATATTTGCAGAAAAGGAAAGACTCTTACATGCTTCCTTACCTGATCTCGAAGCGCTCAATGGGCTACGTACACAGAGTGCGGAAATTGCTGTCTATGAAGGTACGGACGGATTCAAACAACTTTGGAAAAACATCTTTCGCTCAGGAGTAACCGAATACCGCATGGTGACAAATGGAATGGTCATGATTGAATACGTAAAAGAACCCTATCTTGTCGAACGCGTCATTACCGAACGAGTACAAAAAGGTATTAAGAGCATGCAATTGATTCCAGAAACAGAACTTGGGCATAGCATTGTAAAAAAAGATTCTGAGGAATTACGCGAATCAAGATTCCTACCAAAAGACACCGTCCTTGGTGCAACGATGGTAATTTTTGGCGACCAAATCGCGTTCATTACAACCCGCACCGAAAATTCCATGATCGTAATCGCAAGTGGCGAGATCGCAAAAACGCACCGAGTATTATTCGATGCGCTTTGGGAAACGGCTCGTAAACCGTAATTATTCTATTTTTGAAATGGTCCCCAGTGCACGCCCGTTCACTTCAATAGTGTCACCTACCGTTTTGTTTAGTAGCGCCGTACCAAGGGGTGATTGAAACGAAATGCGTCCCTTGGCTGGATCTGTTTCTGTTGGACCTACGATTTCATACGTAATTGTTCCAAGCTCTCCATCAATTGTCACATGCGCACCGATACTTACTTTACCATCATCAGATTTCTCAATCAGAATCGCTTCCTTAATACGATTATCGAGCGAAAGCACCTTCCCGTCTAATCGCGCAAGATTTGATTTTGCGATCGTATACGCCGCATTTTCCGACAAGTCCCCCATTTCGCGTGCAGTAGTCAGCTCAATCACGAGCTTAGGACGATCCTTTTTTAGCTGTTCCATTTGGCGCTTCATGCTCTCCAATTTATCTGCGGTAACATGAAAATCCTGTTTCATGAGCGCCATGCGGTCGTCTTCTTTTTTCCGGTGTGGAACTTGCATACAAAACTAAGCGGCCGGAGTCGTTGTTTTTATATACGCAGGACGAGCCTGCACGCGTGCCATCCATGCTGAAATATTTGTATAAGGAGCCATGTCAATCCCCAGCCATCCGCATAGATCAGCCACAGAGACAACAGCGATATCCGCCAAGGTAAAACGTTCGGCAACAAGATATGTTTTACCCGCAAGCGACTTGTCTAGAACAGCCAAACGAATCTTAATTTGTCCTGGTGCATTTCTTATTTCCTCGGTCTCTGGTGTTTTTAACCATTTATGCAAAGCAAGCGCTTCCATTGAACTATAAAATTCCGTATGATTCCAAAAAGACCATTGCGCAATGAGTCCACGCTCTTCAGGCCCTGTTCCTAACATTTCCGGCGCATGCTTTTCAGCCAAATACACATTGATCGCTGAAGATTCCCAAACAACAAAATCTCCATCAACCAAAGTAGGCACTTTTCCATTAGGATTAAGAGCAAGATACTTTTCGCTCTTCTGTTCCTTTTCGGCCATATTGAGACGAATGACTTCATATGGCAGCCCAAGCTCCTCCATCAACCAAATAGAACGTTTCGCAGAGGACATGGCGGATCCGTAAATAGTTAACATACTTTTATTTTTAGTTTGCGCGCAGTAAATGTGCCACCTCTTTGCGCAGCTTCGCGATCTTTGGCGCTACAACCAACTGACAATATGCTTGGTCTGGATTCTTTTGGTAATATCGCTGATGATAACTTTCCGCAGGGTAGAATGTGTCGATTAGCGCAACTTCCGTTACGATCTTGTCTGCAAACACGCCGTCCTTTGTAAGCTTTTCAATGAATGCATTCGCAGTAACTGCATCTTCCTCCTTTTCAGTAAAAATCACAGAACGGTACTGTGTACCCTCGTCATTCCCTTGGCGGTTCAAAGTTGTGGGATCATGTAGTGCAAAGAAGACCGTAAGCAACGATTCATACCGTACTG
>CAYPYH010000065.1:0-4913 GCA_964415145.1 uncultured Gammaproteobacteria bacterium | reverse complement strand
AACGTATCGTTATATGGTGCAGATATCGTCATTGTATTATTTATGTTCACATAGCCTTGTTTTGGAGTAATTTCCATGAGACCCTTCCAGCTGTAGTGAATGATTTCAGCTTCGCCTTGTATTTGTAATGATGTTTTATTGACCAGTACCATCATTTTGCAGTCGGTGGTAACACGGCCGGTAGTAAGACGAATGGTGAAATGATTAGGACGCGTATCGGTGAATTCAATGTTAGTTCCTTTCTCTCCCCAAATTGTGCAAGAAATGTCCGAACTGTAATAAAGAAGTGGTGAAATCGCTTTTGTTTCTTTAAATTCGTACGTAGATCCACGAGGATAATTTGTTTCGTCGATACGTAGTGTTAAATAGTTCACAAACCCGTTTCCTCCGAAGGCCTTAAACCCAAGCGCTTGCCCCGTAAGAAGCATGGCGCTAAGGATGGCAAGAATGATAAAGGCTGTGCTAAACTGTTTCATACTATGATATATGAATTCTACGGTGATACATGCCCACATTGCAAGGTCATGGCTCCAATTGTTGAAAAACTCAGCGAAGAAACGGGGGTGAAAGTTGAAGTATTGGAAGTTTGGAACAATGAGGAGAATTTGAAAAAAATGGAAGGATTTAGCAAGGGACGTTGTATGGGTGTGCCATTTTTCTATAATGACGCAAATGATGAGTTCATTTGTGGGGCGACTTCGCCCGAAGCGATGCGAGAATTTTTGACCAAATAAAAGTGCTCAGCCAAGTAGCTGAGCAGTGTGCGTGGGGTATTTTAGTCTTCCGAGGGCCAGATGCATCGTACCTGTTTTTCTTTGGGTCCAAAGATGGTCAGGGAGCCAGGCGGCGGAACCAGGTGGCCTAAGCAGAACAGGTGATTAACAATGAGAGCTCTTATGGTCTCCAGGTGACCAAAGACCAAGCAGGGTCCCGTTGCGTGGCGCAGGTCTTCCAAGAATTGCTTGAGCTGAATTGAATTTGCTTGATCGATTCTCTCGAAGGGGGCTGCCATGTTGAGCTGGGCGCGCCAGCGGTCAAGGTTGGTGAGGTAACGCTGTCTTGCGTCCTCTTGTTCTTGTGTATTGAGCCAGATAGGGCGCATATCTGCGCGGACAAAAGGTTCCTCATCGACATCCAGGATTCTGCGAGCCGTTTCGCGCGTGCGCATGGTGGGCGAACAAAACACGTTTTGTGCCGCGAGCGCTTCGTTCACAAAGCGGCGCACGAAGGGGATCTGAGCGAGCTTGTTTACTTGTCCGATACCGTGCGCAGTCAGGTCACCGGACTGGTCGCGGTAATGTGATTCTCCATGACGAATGACACCAATAATCCTGGACATGAACATTCCTTTCAAGTGAGCAAAGAGACTTTTATCACGATTTGAGTAATAAGTCAATCATAAAACGCTCCGGAGGGAGCGTTTTATTGTTTTTATTCACCCAAGCGTTTGGTCCAGTCGCGGTCGGTTTCCACGGTAAGCTGTAAGTTTACGTGCTGTCCCGAGATGGCTTCGAGCTCATTGCGGGTTGATGATCCGATTTCTTTCACACCACGACCACTGGCTCCGATAATCATTCCTTTATAGCGTTCAGAGTGCGTGTAAATAACTGCACGAATGTAAATCGTTCCGTCATCTTGTGTTTCGATCTTTTCAACTTCTACGTGGGTTGAGTAGGGAACTTCTTCACGTAAGCGTAAGAACAGTTTTTCACGAATGAGTTCGGCAATTTGCTGTTCCTTGGTTAAGTTACTTACCGCGAAGTCAGGGTAAAGATAGTCGCCTTCAGGAAGTTGCTCAAGTGACCAGTCTTTAATGAGGTCGAGGTTCTTTCCGGTAATCGCTGACCCTTCAATCATGGCGTCAAAGTATTCAAAGAGGTCGCGGTAGGTATCAACGTATTCCTTTGAATGACGATCGTCGGTTTTGTTAATGAAAAGAAGCTTTGGCTTTGTGACTTCTTTCATGAGCTGAAGTACTTGCTTTTCTTCACTTCCAATTGATCGAGTTGCATCCGCCACGTAAATAATAGCGTCTACATCTTCCATAGACTGCTTGGTCCACGAGAGCAGTTTTTTGGTTAAGGTGTCCTTCGCTTTTTGCATGATTCCGGGAGTATCCACAAATACAATCTGACCCACGTCTGGCAAGGTTAGAACACCGTGAATTGGGCGGCGTGTGGTTTGTGGTTTTGGTGTGGTAATCGCAACTTTTGTCCCTACCAAGTTATTGATAAGGGTTGATTTACCTACGTTTGAGCGACCAATAATTGTAACAAATCCTGCTTTCATACCGGGAGCGTAGCAGAAAAGAGGATTTTTGGCTAGGGATGGCCTAAACGGGCGCAATAAAAAGAGCGCCCAGCTCAGTTGAGCAGGGCGCGGGCGAAGTGGGTGGCACCAACCGTGGGCGTGCACGGCTCGATATCGCCAACTGGGAGACCTGCTTCCAGCATCAGCTCTTGGAAGTGATCCCTGAGGTGTGAATTGTTCCACATGCCGCCCACCGTGAGCAGTTCGACGTCGGTCGGGTGAGGAGAGCCCAACTTGCGCAGGGCTGCTTCGACCATCGCGACGAGGTCTGCTGCTGCACGGTGAAGCAGACCCAGTGCCACTTCGTCACCATTGTCTGCGAGCTCACTCACAACCCGCGCGAGCTTCGCGAGCTCTTCCTTGGGGATGCTGGCGCGGCGCGTGCGGATCATCCGCCAGCCATCGGGGGCATCGAGGTCGATGCCTAGAGCTTGGTAGATGCGCGGGCCGATCTGGGTCTCGTAATCGTCGAGCATGCCCTGCACATGCTGCAGGGCGAGGGCACAGGAGATGTCACCCAGCCATGCGGCGCTCCCGAAGTCCGAGAGCGGCAAGTCCATGCCGCCAACCTGATGCTGCGCCGTGCATACACCGTTTTCGAAGCGTGCGCCCAGGCAGTTGCTGCCAGTACCCGCGATCAGGCAGATCCGTACACGAGCATTCGAACATCCGGCGATGATCTCGACGTCGGACATGACGTGCAGGCGCTGTGCGAGGGGCGCAAGCGTCGGGGCACGCAGGAACGCGTCACGATGTGCTTCCAGGTCGCCCGGAGCATCGATGCCGGCCGTACCAATGCACGCCGCCACGATCTCCACGGACCTACCGTTGTTCTGCACATGCGCGTGCTCGAGCGCCTCTTGCAGCGCGTGCTCGAGCTTGTTGGCGATCTGCTCCGACGCCTCGTCCTTACGGCCGGGGTAGAGCGGTACGCCGTCCGCATCGCGAGCACTGTACAGGTTGGGGCTGGTCGCGATCGCAATCTCCGCAAGCACGACGCCATCGAGCGTTTCGAGGCGCACTGCGGTCTTGGTTGATCCACCATCGATACCTGCGACCACTTGGGTCGCTGAGGGTTCGGTATTCATGTAGGGCTTCCGAGGGCTTTTGGGACAATTCCCGCCCAAAGCTTTGCATAAAGCATCTATAATGTCCAGGTATACCTAATGCTTATGGGTGTGACTTTGGAGCGTTATAAATAAAAAGACGAATGCCTTGTGAGCATTCGTCTTCCAGGGGACTATTTGAGCTTGAGGTACGCGACCATTTCCACGTGTGGCGTGTGAGGGAACATGTCGATTGCCACTGAATCGGCGAGCTCATAGCTCTCGCGAAGAATTGCAAATTCACGTGCGAAGCTCTTGTAGTTACAAGAAATGTAAATGATGTGTTTAGGCTTTTCGGTGAGAATGTCTGCAATTACTTTGTCGTGTAGTCCTACGCGCGCAGGGTCCACAATGACTAATTCAGCATGGTGCTTTACCCAGTCTAATTCTTCAATCTTAGCGGCGGTGAAATCCACGGTGAGATTATTGAGCTCCGCGTTTACCTTGGCGTCGCGAATTGCTTCTTCTACCATTTCAGCGCCGTGCACTTCCATTCCAAGCTTTGCAAGCGCGAGTGAAAAGAATCCACTACCGCAATAAAGGTCTACGGCTTTTTTGGCGCCGGTCGCACGCGCATAGTCCAAAACGGTTTTGAGTAAAACCGGCGCACCGTATAGATTCGTTTGGAAAAAGGCATTGGGCGTAATGCGGTATTTAATGCCATCAATTTCTTCTTGAATAAATCCAGGTCCTGCAACTATACGTACATCTCCACCGTGTGAAACATCGCCCGACGTATTATTGACTGACCAAAGCAAAGTCGTTGCACCGCATGTTGCAGCAAGTGCTTCAAGCGCTGTTTTTGCGCGTGCTTCTTCGTCCAAATCCAAAGGAACGCTTGTAACAATGTTTACCATTGTTTCTCCGGTTGAAGTAGAGCGAATCACGGCATAGCGTAAGAATCCAACGACCGCTTTACGATCAAAGAAACTCAAATCCGCTGTTTTGGTCCATTCGCGCACCGTGTGAAAAAGCGATTCGATTTTTTCATCCGACAAGAAGCAAGTGTGGTCGTCGATCACGCGCCACCATTTTCCTTTTTCACGAAGTCCCATTTGACCCTTGAAGTCGATTACGAAGTCCATCCGATTGCGATAGTGCTCGGTTACAGGTGACGGAATAATGCGAGTTACTTTCTCGGTAAGCTCTTTGATCTTAAAAGACCCATTAATGTCGCCTAGCTTTTGCTCAAGTTGTTTTTGATAAGGGATATGAGACCAACCACAAGATCCACAAAGGTCTGGTTGGGGGCAGAGTGAGGGCGCTGATTGAGGTTTTGCCATAGTTGAGGCAGAGTGTAATGCAAAGAAGGGGATTTGGGTAGACGGCTGTCAAAAGAGGAGCTACTATAATGTGCGTATGATCATTATCGCTCACGACATTCGTAGCCTGCACAATGTGGGGTCCATTCTCCGCAATGCGGCGGCGTTTGGCGTGGAGAAGGTTTATTTAACAGGGTATACGGGAACGCCGCCGCGCAAAGAGATCGCCAAGGTT
>CAYPYH010000064.1:0-4928 GCA_964415145.1 uncultured Gammaproteobacteria bacterium | reverse complement strand
AACGCGATGCTTACTTCATTTTCCTTTTACCGTAAACTCATCTTTTTTAAGATTTACATGTTCGATTTTAAGAGAAGCTAATTCTGAAACACGTGTACCCGTTGAAAAAAGTAATTCTACGATCGCTTTATCACGAAGTCCAATCAATCCCCCTGCCTCACGCGGCGCATCACGCAAACGATCTAGCTCATCTTCCGTGAGAATCTCTACATGACGCATAGTCTGTTTCGCCAATTCAATTTTTTCTGGTGCTAGTGTAATCACGTCTCGTTTCTGCAAATATTTTAAAAAGGAACGAAGCGCAATCAAGTGATAGTTCTGCGTAGACTTCTTAAGCGTAAGGTCTTCGCGCCCTTCGACATCACGATTTAAATAAAGTCGAAACTTGCGCACCATTTCAGAAGTAATTGCTTTTGGTGTCGTAACATCCGCCCATTCCACAAAACGTAGAAGATAAAAATGATAGTTGCGCACGGTGCGTATAGAACGCCCTCGTTCAATTTCTAAATATTCCAAGAACTCTTTTAAATATTTTTGAATCGCAGTAACCGGCATAATGACTCTAGTATACATTATGCGACACATGGGCGCATCATTTCTACACACAGGTTGACGAATACGAGAGCAGTCGATATTCTTTGCTCGCAGACATCGCTTCTGCTTCGTATAAGGGGGCACTATGCTCCAAATCCCCGACCCCGGTGCTTTCCAAGATGGTGGCTGGCTCTCCCAAGACGGTCTCGGCGGCGGTCGCAGGGCCACCGACGGCGGGTGGCTCACCGGCACGGACGGTGGCTCCATGATCACCCAGATCGTCTGACCTCGAGCCTCGCTCGTTCCCACGCCTCGGCGCCTCGCACATGCGGGGCCCGAGCCTCTTTTTTATATAAAATAAAGGGTTTTTGCAGAATATTCACCCCTGAGCCTTGACAAAAGGCTCAAAATATGGTATCAATTAGCTCGTTATCCGATGCTTGGTCGGTAACACCCTGTAGCGGCGCCCTGTGCCCGCCGCGATTAGCTAACCACCCATCCTGGGTGAGGTTAATCGCCGCGCGTACGCTCATGCCCGACAAACAGGTTCCGGCGCCCAAGAAAAAGTGGCCCGGTCAACGAAACCAAGCTCTAGGGAGGTTACGTAAATGTGTGTCTTCTAAGCCGGTACAACCGGCCAACTGTCTCACAAGGACAGTGTCCTTCCATGAACTGCGCTCCGCGGCCATCTGTCGGTCTGCAGCGAGCACCCCCTGCACAACTGGAGTCCTCGTGACCCGTATCCGCGCCCCGACCTGAACACCTTCCCCGGTGGCTAACCGAAGCATTTCGGAATATGCCACCACACTTGGCCCGCAAGGATCCGTCGCACCGAGCACCCCGCCCCTGGGGTCGGCTCAACGCACGGTCCTTGCGGGCCTTCATCTTTTTTCAGGCCTTTTCTTGACAAAAAAGCCCGTTTTCATTATATTAAGACTGTTCTAATAAATTAGCCGCTCGTTCCTGGCTTGGTGGTTTGAGCACCCCTTGCTACGACTTGTCGGACGAACTCACAAAACTATGCTCACCAAGAAGCAAAAGCAGTCCATCATTACCAAATTTAAGACCCACGAGAATGACACCGGTTCACCTCAGGTTCAAATCGCCCTTTTGACTGCTGAAATCAAGGATCTTACAGAGCACTTGAAGACGCACAAAAAGGACTTCAGTTCACGTCGTGGACTTTTGAAGAAAGTAGTAGAGCGCCGTCGCTTACTTAAATACTTGGAACGCGAAGACCAAAAGGCTCACGAATCTGTTGTTGAAGCTCTCAAATTGCGCGTTGCAAAAACCGCATAAGAAAGATAGCTCTGGTCATTTCAGTGTGTTACACTGCTGACCAGAGCTCTTTTTTCTAACAGTTCCTCTTTTTTTCTAACAGCTCCCCCATTTTTTAAACTATTTCTCAATTTATGTTAAACACAACAGCTCGCCGAATTGGCGTCTTCATCGACGTCCAAAACATGTACTATAGCGCTCGTCATTTATTCTCTCAAAAAGTTCAATTCACCAATATCGTTACCGAGTGCGTGGGCGACGCGCAACTTGTACGCGCACTTGCATACGCAATCACTACCGAGGAAGGTTTAGAAGAGGCGTTTTTGAACGCGCTTCGCAGTCAAGGAATCGAAGTAATGTCTAAAGAACTTCTTGAGTACCACTCGGGAGCTAAGAAAGGGGATTGGGACGTCGGAATCACCATCGACATCGTACGTATGCTCGACATGCTCGACGTCGTGGTACTCGTGTCAGGTGACGGTGACTTTACGCCGCTCGTTGAATACATTAAACACAAAGGACGCATCGCGCACGTCGCATCTTTCCGTGAGTCTACCTCGTCTTCGCTCGTGGAAGCGGCTGACATTTACACGAATCTTTCAGATAGTCCTGATATTTTCCTTGTGCCGGTTAAAAAACGATTTGGTGCACGCAAGTCAAAGCCTGCAGCACTTCCAAAAGCAAGCGGTGGGCGCATCAAATCTCCTGAACAAGCAGTGATGTCAGACTTCGAATCTGCTCCCGTAGAATTCCCTGATACCTCATACGACATGGATGACATTGCTGACGTCGTGCCAGCAAAACCGGCTGACATTTTAAAACAAGAAGAGGAACGCGCGCGCAAACTCGAATTTTAGTCCTGATCTCCTGCCTCCTACTGGGGAAGCAGGGATGAGCACTTAAGCTCAAAGCTAAGATGGGCCCGAGACCGTAAAGACGCGACAACTGGTCGCTTCCCAGGGCTTCGGGCTCACATAACTATGATGAACCAAAAAACATTCACAACTACTTTCGCAGGAAAGGAGCTTTCGATTTCAATCGGAGGAATTGCGCAGGCGGCCAATGGAGCGGTTACTGTGCGCATGGGAGACACAATCGTTCTTGTAACCGCAGTCATGAACAAACACGAAGTGCCTGGTATGGGTTACTTCCCACTTATGGTGGAGTACGAGGAACGCTTGTACGCTGGAGGGCGTATTAAGGGATCGCGTTTTATTAAACGTGAAGGTCGCCCAAGCGACGAAGCGGTATTAATTGGACGTTTTATTGACCGTGCGATTCGCCCACTCTTTGATGACCGCTCTCGCCATGAAGTGCAGGTGATTGCAACCACGCTTTCATTCGACGAAGAAAATGACCCGGATGTTTTGGCGCTCATCGGTGCCTCTTGTGCACTTCACATGAGTTCAATTCCTTGGAATGGACCAATCGCCGCAATCCGTGTTTCACAAAATGAAACAGGACTCGTGTTCAATCCTACCTACCAAGAACGTGCAACAACTCACTTCGACTTAGACATTGCAGGAACTCCAGAAAAAGTTGTCATGGTTGAAGCGCGTGCAAAAGAAGCCGCAGACGCTGACGTTGTAAAAGCATTTGAAGCTGGAACAAAAGAACTTGCGCCAGTAATTGCACTTATTGAAAAGATTCGCGCAGAAGTTGGAAAAGAGAAGATCGATATCTTCAAACCAAAGAATGAAGCAGCTCAAGAAAAAGCAGTTCGTAAGGCTGGATTTGTTGAACTCGCACGCACCGTTGTGGAAAAGAACATGGACGAATTGTTCTACGCAGAACCTCTCGCCACCAAAGGTGAACGTGGATACGCAAAGTCAGAACTAGAACGTCGTGTCGCTGCCGAGCTTACCGCACAAGGTGCAGCACCCGAAGAGATCAGCGACATTGCAAAACAGGTATATGACTTCATTCAAGTTGAAGTATCGAATCGTATTTTGAAAAATGGCCAACGTCTAGACGGTCGCGACGCCTTTACCGTACGCCCCCTTCAAATTGAAGTAGGAGTTCTTCCTCGCGTACACGGAACAGGACTCTTCTCACGCGGAGAAACACAAGTACTTTCGGTGTGTACGCTCGGCGCTCCTGGAGACGAACAAACACTCGACAGTTTGGAATCTGTTGGTGAAAAGCGCTACATGCACCACTACAATTTCCCTCCATTCTCAGTAGGGGAATCAAAACCCATGCGCGGACCTGGGCGTCGCGAAATCGGACACGGTGCACTCGCTGAAAAAGCAGTAGAAGACATGATGCCTGATAAAGAAACCTTCCCATACGCCGTACGCGTCGTATCTGAAGTTCTTAACTCAAACGGATCAAGCTCAATGGCGTCCACCTGTGCTTCAACACTCGCTCTCATGGATGCAGGAGTTCCTCTGAAAACTGCCGTAGCCGGAATCGCTATTGGTCTAGCCTCTAACGAAAAGGGAGACTGGAAGGTAATTAC
This sequence comes from uncultured Gammaproteobacteria bacterium, assembly GCA_964415145.1. Taxonomy (GTDB): domain Bacteria; phylum Patescibacteriota; class Patescibacteriia; order UBA9934; family UBA9934; genus CAYFMS01. The sequence continues at coordinate 655 of CAYPYH010000064.1, read as the reverse complement.
CGACATTCAAGACCTTGAAGATGGACCTGGTGGAATGGACTTTAAAATTACTGGAACGGTAAATGGGATTACCGCAATTCAAATGGATACCAAGACAAAAGGACTCTCACATGACATCATTGTAGAGGCAATCACCCAAGGAAATGCAGCTCGCCAAGATATCTTGAAGCAAATGAAAGCAATTATTGCAGCCCCTCGTGCCGAGCTTTCACCATTTGCTCCACGCATTCTTAAACTGCGCATTAACCCGGACAAGATTCGTGATGTTATTGGACCAGGAGGTAAGATGATTAATGAAATCATTGCAAAAACAGGTGTTGTTGCAATCGACATTGAACAAGATGGTCTTGTCATGATCACCGCCAAGAACCAAGAAGCGGGACAAAAGGCGTATGACTGGGTGAATAACCTTACGCGCGAAGTACAAGCAGGTGAAATCTTCCATGGATCTGTCGTACGAATCATGGACTTTGGTGCTTTTGTAAACATTTTGCCCGGTAAAGATGGTATGGTTCACGTATCCGAACTTGCTCCATGGCGTGTAAACAAAGTAGAAGACATCGTAAAGGTAGGTGATGAAGTGCACGTAAAGGTTATTGCCATCGATGATATGGGTCGTGTAAACCTTTCCATGAAACAAGCGGAAGGTAATGTA
>CAYPYH010000063.1:0-4943 GCA_964415145.1 uncultured Gammaproteobacteria bacterium | reverse complement strand
GTGGGATGAGATGCCCCATTTGGCTCGAGTTCACTTATGACAGAATGAAGGGGGGGTAAGTGCTGAGCCAAACGGGGCATCAAGGCTGAAAGAAGGACGCATTCCTCGTGACGAGCTTGGAGGAGACGAACCGGTACATTGCTGCGCCGGGAGCTTTCCGCCATGGAGAAACGGAAGCTCTGGAGCTCGCTTAATGTCAGAAGAGTGCTGTCCGGCACTCAAAAGACACCGAGAAATGCGATCGATTGCAAAGTACCTTTGAATTGACATTTTGTCAATGGTTAGCCAAAAAGAAGAGCTCGCGTGCCTGTGTATACAAGCACGCGAGCTCTTTTATTTATATTCCTAATCGTTCACTGATCGCTCGCTTTACCGTTTCGTGGTCCGCATTTCCGCGTGTCTCTTTCATGATCTGTCCAATAAAGAATTGCATGAGCTTGAGGTCACCTTCTTTCAGGCGCTCAGATTCTTTTGGATTCGCGGCAAATACGGTGTCGATAATTGATTCAATGGCGCTTCGATCATCTACGCGACTTGCGCCGAGTTCGTCCATGACATTGCTTGGGTCAGCTCCTGAATCAAGCATGACGCCCAATACTTCAAGTCCTTTTGGTCCGGTTAATTTTCCGTCCGCAAGAAGAAGAATGAATTCAGCAAAATTCTCTGGGGTAATTTTCATGGTGCGTACGTCGATCTTGCGATCCGCAAGTAGCCCACCAAGTTTATTGAGCAACCATCCACTAAATAGCTTCATTAACTTCTTGCGTTGTTCGAATGCGTTTTCCTCTGTGAATTCTGGGCGGCTTGTAATCCAAGCCACTAATTCTTGCAGCGCATTTTCTGTAAAGTCGGCCAGTGCTAGGTCGTCTACAATAATACGTGCATCTTCGTGCTTAAATCCGTATTCTTCAATATAGCGCTTGCGTTTTGCCGCGGGAAGTTCAGGGAGGGAGCGATAGATCTCGGCACTCAGTTCGCGCAATTCAAGAGGTGGAATGTCTGGCTCTGGGAAATAACGATAATCTGCTTCGGCTTCTTTGGTGCGTTGTTCAGTTGTGACCTGTTTCGCATCATTCCACCCGCGCGTAACGGTGATCGCAGGAGGAGTATTCATTTCCCACAACTTTGTTTGACGACGAATTTCGTATTCGATGGTACGTTCAACGGCACGGAATGAACTTACATTTTTTACTTCTGTTTTTGGATGAAGACGGTCCGAAAGGGGAACACCATTTTCGTCTACTTCGCGCATGGAAATGTTTACGTCACATCGCATGTGGCCCTTTTCTATATCGCCATCAGAAACGCCAAGCGTGCGCACAAGTGTGCGTAGTTCATGTAGGTATGCCTTCGCTTGTGCCGCTGAGCGAAAATCTGGTTTGGTTACAATTTCGCAAAGAGGTGTTCCTCCGCGGTTAAAGTCCACGTATGTTCTTTCATCTGCTCCGTGAATATTTTTCGCGGCGTCTTCTTCGAGATGGAGGCGTTCAAGACCAATCGTCACTTCACCTTCGCCTGGTACGTCTATAGTTAAAGAACCTTCATACATGACAGGAAGGTCATACTGCGTAATCTGATACGCCTTAGGTAAATCTGGATAAAAATAATGCTTACGATCGAATTTCGATGTTTCATTAATATTTCCATTCAGCGCAAGGCCTAGTTTAATGGCGAATGCAATTGCTTGTCTGTTAGGCACTGGAAGCACACCAGGGTGACCCAAGCAAACAGAACAGGTGTGCTGGTTTGGTTCTGCATTCTCGGCGTCATTATTGCAACTACAAAAGAGCTTGGTCTTTGTTTTAAGCTGAACATGGGTTTCGAGCCCAATAACTGGTTGTAGACGCATACTGCTTGAGTTTAGCATAATTTCCCAAAAAGAAAAGCGCCCGGAAGGGCGCTTTTGTGGGGCTATTTCTTTGCAATGTGGCGATAGAGCACGTAGCCAAATGCGGTCGAGAGTGGCGTCATAACCATGAACACGACGAGACTAAGCACGAGATCAAGCGCTACAGAGACACGTTCGAATAAAGTGAGATTGAAGAGGAATAGGTCCACGAATGCTTTTCCACCATAGTACGTGAACAAGTTAAGCGTTACACCGATCGCAAGAAGTACGACCGCACTTACGATCCATCGCCAGAAAATCGTCCAGAATTTACCATCGGTGATGTCGTATGAACGAGAAAGGGAAGAAGTAATAGTGGCATTTCCTACAACAACTTCATAAAGAGCAAAGCTGTAACGTACGCTGTAGTAGGCCAAGAGGGCCATACCGGTAAGGATTCCGAGAACCAAGAGTACGATACCGATTACCCCAGGAAGCCCACCGTTTTGAAGTCCTAGGATGATAAAGATCATTCCAGGGATCCAAGGAATAAGGAAAAGTGCTACGAACATGAAGGTTAAGAGAATGGTGATTCCAATAGCAGGGAGTAGTACGCGTCCAGCGTCACTCATTGCTTCCGCGGTATCAGCTTGTCCTTCATAGGTACGCTTCATGAACTTGATCAATCCTACAGAGATCCAAAGAGTGATAATTGGGAGGATGATCAGAATGTTAACGGTTGATACGATGAGTCCCGCGATCGCAGCTGGCGTGGTATAGGTCGCGGTCAAATTATCTACAAAGGGAAGATTTCCATAGGTAGGGGAAAGGAAGCTTCCAATAATAGCGAGGGCGGCAGTAATCGCATACCAAAAAGTGATGCGTGCGTATGAAGTAAAATGCTTTTTGTACAAAGACCAAGACTCGTCAATGTATGCTCCGATACTCGGAAGAGAAATCATAATGTAATAAGTGAATTAATAAGTGTTTGAAATGTATGCGTGGACGCCATGATGTCGCTAGACGTATCTACGACATGAATTTGCGTTCCATGTGCCTTCATAAAACCACAAAAAGCCTCACTATGGAAGGTCGCCTGTGCACGGCGTAGGAGTTCGGTTTCTTCGTACATGCCCTTGGAATCGTCTTGGCGATTTCCTCGGCGCTGTAGAGCGATTTGTGGGTCGAGATAGGTAAGTACGAGGTGTTGCGGGGCGTATGCGAGTGCGAGTGTGTTTCCGGTAAGTTCCGCAACACCGCGACGATCAATTGTTGCGTCCATGTGACCTTGGTAAACGAGCGAGGTCGTGACGCCACGATCTTGAATAATTATTTTGCCGGCATCGAGCGCTGGAATAACAAGACGATTATATTGAATCATGCGGTCGAGCGCGAAGGCTTCTGCCTGAGCGCGTGCGGAATACTTCTCTTTATTGAAAGAAATTTCTTCACGAATCGCACTTCCAACCCAAGACTTGGTTGGTTCAAATAAAAAGTACAAATCGTAATCCTTTATTTCTTCAAAAGTTGGAGGACGGGTATTGTGTGCATTCCATGTTTGCATATCGAATATGCGCATGGACGTGGTTGCATAATTTGCCTTCAGTGCATTCAGGAGGGTTGATTTTCCACTACCCGCAATGCCATCGATCATGATAAATCGTCCCTGGTAATTACTCATACGGCCTTACCTTAGCAGATTCCTATAATCCTGCATCAAGGTTGTCCACAGGGGGTATTGAAACAAAGACGCGCTTTGTTAGGGTGGGTTGCATAGGGGGAGCGCGGCGTGCACCATGCTTGCACATTGCGCCTCCCTCTTCGTTTATATATGAATCAACCAAATGCATTTCTACAAGGTAGCGCTCGCGTGTTTCAAGACAAGGAAACGCGTGAATTAATGGTAGCTATTGGAGACGGGCGCACCATGCCGTATCGTCAATTTATTTCACTTGCGGTATTTGAACTTGCAGGGCCTTATTTCGTTTCGCCAACAAGCAATGTAACGGCGATGGATCCAAAAAAGCTTGCAGGAGTGATTGGTGCACTTATGGCGCGTCAAAGTCGTGCTCCTGGAACGGTCATTGATGTTTTGGTTGAAGAATTTTTAGTTACAGATGCAGAAGAGGCGGTAAAGCTTGGGGTAAAATTGGGAAGTTTGCGTGAACAAAAGCTCGACGAATTGATCGAGCGCATTTTGATTCAATACGGGGACGATTCAGTACAAGAGTTAGAATACGCAAGTGTTTTGTTTAATTCGGTATCGAACTTGGCAGCGAAGATGATTGAAGACCGTCGCTTGGGGGCATACATTGAACAGTCGAGTCGTTACGTGCTCTATACACAAAAAGATCCGATTACCGACAGTTGGTATTATTATCGCCCAGAAGCGATTTTAAATTCGCCACTCAAGGCGGCCTATATCGAAACGATGGACGCTTGTTTTGCAATGTACGCTGACATGGCCGACAAGCTTACGGCCTACTACGAGCAATTGAAGCCAATCGACGAAGTAGAATATGCAATTCGCCCAAACGATGCGAAGAAATACCGCTTTGCTGAATTGGTGGATAAAAAAGAACAGGCTTTGAAATCAAAGTCACACGACAAAGTATTGGCTCAAATCGTTGCTATGGCCAAAGACGCTGGCTTGTCAGCAGCAGATATTGCCAAAGCCCTAAGCGCAGGTAAGCCAGCAAAGGCCGCAAAAGCGCCTAAAGCGGCTAAAAAAGGTGCATTGGCTGGTAAAAAAGTGGCGCCTAAATACCGTAACCCTGCAAACCCAGAGCAAACATGGACAGGCCGCGGCGTGTCTCCAACTTGGGTGCAAGCCTTGAAGGCCGCAGGCACCTTGGAATCAGCGTTGATTACCCAGCCAGTGGCTGCTTAATCAGTTAATGGCCGAGACAAAAATCATGAATCGTTCTAAATATTTGATTTGTGCCTTGGCGCTGATCGGTTTTGCTGCTGTGGCAAAACCGATTGGCAACTATCCTTCTATTCACCTCAGTGAGTTACCCGATTCATTGCGCGGTGTTTGGAAAGAGCTCAAGCCTGAAATGACGCCCATGAGCGCTTGTGCCACGGCATTTGATAGCCATTCGGATGGCGAAAA
>CAYPYH010000062.1:0-4995 GCA_964415145.1 uncultured Gammaproteobacteria bacterium | reverse complement strand
CGACGCTCCAGACGAAGTAAATGAAGCACCAAAAGTAAGTTTTTAAAAAAAGTCGGCCGATCTGGCCGATTTTTATTTTGCACATTTTTTACAGATGCCGAAGAAAACCGTTTGCTGTTTTTTGATTTGTTTGAACAATTTACTTGATTGGAGTACCGCCTTTTCGAATTGACAGGTTTCTTCACACGGATACACGTCTTCCACAACTCCACACGATTCACATACCACATGGTGATGATGCGGCCGGTGAGCTATTTCATAATCTACATGCCCATGCCCCAAATCATTTGGTTCGAGTAAACCGGCCGCCACAAAGTCCGTCATCATCCGATACAAGGTTACCTTATTTACTTTTGGGAATTTCTTTTCAATCACCTCAATACCGACTGGACGCACTTGCGTCGCTAAATATGTTAAAACCGAAATGCGTCCCGGTGTTGCCCGAAATCCTGCGTCCCGCAGTACCGTAGAGATGTCCGCTTGATTCATACCGATATTCATAGCATATTGTTTGATTTTGTGCATCCCTTGCACGACCGCCCCGGTTTCGCTACGCTTCACCTTGTATGCAACAAGACTTCTACGCTCAAATCGCAGGAAATAAGCGCCGTACTGTGTTTTTGCTCCTTACCTTCTCTGCACTTGTCATTGCTCTTTCTTCGGCCGTAGGAGTAGTCGCTCTTGAATTAGATATATATAGTGCTGGGATTCTTGGATTTCTGATCTCGTTTGTTTATGCCATGATCTCTTTTTATGCGAGCGACAAAATTGCCCTCATGTCTTCGGGTGCAAAAGAAGTAAGCAAACAACAAGCCCCCGAGCTCTATCGCCTTGTAGAAAACATGGCGATTACGTCGGGACTTCCTGTGCCAAAAGTTTATATTATTGATGACGAAAGTCCCAATGCATTTGCGACCGGACGCGACCCTGAACATGCGTCAGTTGCCTTTACCACAGGACTTTTGCGTAAATTGGATAAAGTAGAACTCGAAGGAGTTGTTGCGCATGAAATGAGCCACATTAAAAATTATGATATTCGTGTCATGACAATTGTAGTCGTACTCGTGGGGCTCATTGCGCTTCTTTCAGACTTACTTATTCGCCTTCCCATGTATCGCTCACGCGAAAAAGATGGTAACGCTACACTCATCGCATTCTTGGTTGGGCTTGTCCTTGGGCTACTTTCCCCTCTTTTAGCGGAACTCATTAGACTTTCCGTTTCACGTACGCGCGAATACTTGGCTGACGCATCGGGAGTTATGCTCACACGCCACCCTGACGGACTTATTTCTGCACTCCAAAAAATTTCTTCTTCTGAAGCACCTCTAAAAAGAGCCAATCGCGCAACCGCCCACCTGTACATTGCCAGCCCCTTTAAAGGAAAGGGCGTATTCCGTAAATTATTCAGCACGCACCCACCTGTTGAAGACCGTATCGCTCGCCTGCGCCAAATGATGTAAATCCCACTCGGCGCGGCATGCAAGATGCGGTATACTGTTTCACATGACTACTGCGACCGGCACACAACATGGCAATAAATACCGACTAAACAAAAGCCGTGGTTCTTTTGCGGCATCCCTTCCTTCTCAAGGGGAGCTTGCAAGTGCGCTTAAAGACTCTGCACGAGAAGTAAGAGCAGCAAATACCGCGCAAAATAGAGATCAATCGATAGAAACTTTTGCGCCGCGCAATCCAAAAAAGCAATTCTCTCCCTATGGTCCCGTTACACAAACCGGTGCCACTACATCATCTAGCCAAGAGAGCATTCATTCCTCACGTCGCTATGAGCTTGAGAACATGAATCTGGAGCACATCACTGATCCGTCATATCGCGCCAGAGCCAGCATGCACATTAAAAGACAAGCGATCGCGTATGCAAAACAAGAAGCTACCGAAATCATCAAGGGATCTCTCCAGCGCTATTTGAAATCTAAAGATTTAGGAGAGCTTGCGGAGCTATTGGAAGACGAGGATTTCATAAACACGACCTACGACGCCGCCTCGAGATCTGTAAAGGGCGACCATGAAATCGCAAAAGCAATGGCAGCTCTAATGATTTCCTGGTGGACAGCTGAACTTTGGCTCAAGTGGCAGTGGACATCAATTCCCGCCATCCTTAGTGGTGTAGGGATATTAGATTTTATGGCAGCAACCGTGGCGTCATGGGTTGCCCTCGCAGACACGCTCTTTCACCCATTATTAGAACAATCTCTTGGAAAAATGAAAGCCGCGGCACTCCCTCCCTCTTTTTCTTTTCTCCCGGGAGTCTCTAGGGACAAATGGAAGCTCTCCATTAGAGGTATGGGCAAGGGCCTCGAGGAATTTGTATTCTTTCTGGCAGCACATGCAATCTGGTTTCTTATTTTTATCGCCGCCATTGCAGCGGTCATCATAACTATTCTCCCATTTGTTCTTCCCTTCTTTGCGGCGGGAGTCATTATTCAAACAGTAACAGGAGGATAAACCAATACAGCTCTTTCTATATGCGGTATACTTGCCTCAAACAATCTACCTATGTCTGATCGTACAAAACTCATTTTACGCATCGCACTATTTTTAGGTGCCACACTGGTACTCGCATACGGTGTGTACTTTATTATTTTCCGACCAGACTTAGCGGTAGGACCAGAAGTTCCACCAACCGAAACACCAGGCACCGGTGAGCTCCCAGAATCTCCCGATGCAACTGGAGGACGCACCCCGACCGAAGCAGTCCCGGGCGATGGTCAACTCCCAACCGCATCTCCTATTGCGCAAGGTGGACCCACACTTATTACACGTCTCACACAATCTCAAGTCCTCGCGCCACAAGCTACAGGAGCTAATTCCGCCCTTTATTACGATCCAAACGATGGCTTCTTTTACAAAATTGGAAAAGATGGAGCCATTGAACAATACTCCACCGCAGCCTTTCCAAATGCGCAGAATGTTTTATTGGACGACAAAGCAACGAATGCCGTTTTAGAGTTCCCTGACGGAAGTAACATTATTTATAACTTAGCCGACAATCGCCAAATCACCATGCCCCCACATTGGAGTGAATTTTCTTTTGCACCAGGCGGCACCGACGTCGCCGCAAAAGCCATTGCGGACGAAAACAATTCGTCACTCGTGGTTATGAGTACCGACGGTTCCCGCGCCTATGCTGTACAAGACATGGGTGGCAATGCAGACAAAGTAGACATTACCTGGTCACCTAATGGTCAATTTTTAGCGCTATCCAATACCGGCCCCGCACAGCTAGGGTTTGGACGCCGCGCAATCCTACTGATTGACCAAGAAGGTGAAGCGCCTGGAAGTATTATTATTGACGGAACAAACTTCTCCTCACAATGGAGCCCCGACGGTTCACACCTTCTTTTTTCAACTGCTGACCAATCAAAACGCGACCGCCCAGGACTTTGGTTCGTAAATGCTTCTGGACAAGACATCGGAGCGGAACGTAAGTTCTTGGATGTAGAAACGTGGTCTGAAAAATGCACATTCAAAAATGAAACCTATGTGCTATGTGGAGTTCCGCGTGAAATCAAAGACTATGAAGGCTACACGCCGTACTTCAATGAATCTACCGACGATTTATACGAAATCAATGTACTAACCGGGCGAAAGAAACTGCTAGCTGCACCAACGATCACTTCGCGCATGTTTAATTTGAGCTTGAGTGACGACCAGTCCACCATGTATTACACAGACCAGGCTGGCCGCTTAAATTATATTCGTCTCGACTAGTATGAAACTCGGTATTCACCACATTGTATTTATTTCCACATTCGTAGCCATTGGAATTTTTACCTTCATGATTTCTTCCCTTTTTGATCGTGGAGAAATTGTCTTTACCGACATTCAACAATATTCAGGACCGATTATTACCAAATACAATCCGTATATTGGTGGTGATGCCCCCGAAGTACGTCTCGTGCTTTATAGTAATTTCACTTGCCCGAACTGTGCAGAATTCTCAAAGACTGTTCGCGAAGCAATTGCTGATAAAAATGTAGTGCTCATCTGGAAAGACCTCCCGAATGATAGTCTGAATCCGTACTCTTCACAGGCGGCGCTCGCAGCCCATTGCGCCGCTGACTATGGTCGCTTTTGGCAATTCCATGATTTACTGATGGACAAAGAAGGCCAATTTACACAAACCACATTCACCGAACTCGCTACGCAAATTGGCCTTAGCGAAAACCGCATGACCAAGTGCATGGAAAAGAAAACCTTCCAACCCGTGATCGACCAAGCGGTCAACGAAGCAACTCAATTAAAGGTGACCACTGCTCCAACGCTTTTTGTAGGAAATGATCGTTTTGCCACAGGCACCCTTGACCCTAATGCTTTGCGCGAACGCCTCGACCTCATTATAGGTCTATGAGATTTTTAATTGGGATCCTTTTTTCACTCTTTCTTACTGGCCCAACCGTGGCCTACGCGGCTGCATGTCCGGTGTCGTATCAGTGCCTATGCGAAGGAAAAACCTACAGCGCAGCAACCACCTCTTTTGGAACACAAACTGATCCGAGCCAAGCTCAAACCGCCTGCGCTAGCGCTTGTTTTAATGCAAAAATAACAGGCACATGGAATATTACCTGCCAATCTCAAACCGTCGCACAAGGCGACATCGTGGATCCAAATGCAGAGAATGCAGAAGTGAAAAAAGAAATAAAGGTACCCAATCTATCAGTAAAAATCCCTGGACTTGTCTTTGACAAACCTTATGAACAGGGTGGATACTTACACATCCCCTATCTTGCACAATATATTAGCGCAATCTACAAGCTCATGATCGCATTCGCCAGCATCGGTGTTGTACTTACCGTTATGATCTCCGGAGTCCAATGGATGATGGCACGAGGCGATGCGGGAACCGTCAGCTCAGCGAAAGAAAGTATCTCCAAGGCAGTCACCGCACTTTTTATTCTACTAGGCATCGTAGCGGTAACAAACCTCGTTAATCCAGAGCTAACTTCACTCAAAGGCGTAGTGCTTAGAAAAATAGAC
>CAYPYH010000061.1:0-5003 GCA_964415145.1 uncultured Gammaproteobacteria bacterium | reverse complement strand
TCCTTATTTTGAGTACACAGCAACCTGCTTTGTTTTCACACCAAATTGGCGTGCAGCAGATACGTCCATTCCCATATACCAGTCAATACGCTTGGTATAACGCGCATTCATACGGTCACGTACCACGCACGTTCCAAGACCCTCAACCTCGAGCTTTGTTCCAAGTGGAACGAAGTTCGCAGCACAAACGTTTTCACCAGACGCATAAATCTTACAGATGTCTGTTCCTTGCGCCCCAATACATGGGGTCGCATCGGTTTGTGCGGGAACTGAGTTATATGCCGTTACGGGCACATTGTCCTCACGCACAATATACGAACGCTTAGCTGATGTCGGAAGCGCACCATATGACTTTGTATGGTTACGCATTGCCTCCATTTGAAGTGCGAACACTTCTTTTGAAACGCTCTGCTCTACCATTGTGGCATTTGCCGGCATGATAAGAACAAGACTGATCGCCAAGGCACCTATAAGCGCGATTGCATATTCTTTGTAAGCAAGGGCCTGGGTCATAAATGTAAACTTCTTCATAGATTGAACCTGAAAGAAATAAAAAAATTCCTTTTCAGGAACGCGAGTACTGTACCATATTTTGCCTATTTTGTCAATGGGTAAAGGTGGATAATTAGCTAATATTAGCCATATTTGCTTGCGCTTTTCAAGGGAATGGGTATACTACTCCTATCTATGTCTACTTACGGAAGATCCAACCAAAGTTGGTCTCATAAAAAGCCAAAAAAACAGACCTTGCAGGCAATCTATGCAAAGCTTCAAGGATTCTTTTCTTCTGGAGAACTTTGGAAAAACCTACTTCTCCTTGGACTCATCTGTTTTTTCATTGGAACCTTTTTATTCTTTGCTTTATTCGCCTGGTATTCGCACACCCTGCCAGATCCAGGCAACTTGATCGAACGCAGCATTCCTCTTTCCACAAAAATCTACGACAATACAGGGGAACACTTATTATATGAGATTTCTTCTGGTGAAAAGCGTACACTCGTAACAATCGACCAAATTCCAGAGAATCTTAAGAAAGCAACTCTTGCAGCAGAAGACCGCAACTTCTACGAACACGCAGGAATCGACTTTAAAGGAATTGCGCGTGCCGTATACGGCGTTGTAACCTTCCGAAACCTTGGAGGTGGGAGCACACTTACCCAACAGCTCGTAAAGAATGCTATTTTAACCAATGAACGCACGCTCGCACGTAAAATGAAGGAGATTATTCTTTCTCTTGCACTTGAGCGTCGCTACACAAAGGAAGAAATCCTGCAGATGTATCTAAATGAAATCCCTTACGGATCTACAAATTATGGAGCCGAGTCTGCAGCGCGCGCCTATTTTGGAAAGTCGGTAAGCAACCTGACGCTTGCTGAGTGCGCCACACTTGCCGCTCTTCCTCAAGCTCCAACCACGTATCTAAATAATCCCGACCGACTTACCGCGCGACGCAACTGGATTCTAGAATCAATGGCTGAGCTCGAATATATTTCAGAAGAAGAAAAATCTGAAGCGCTCAGTCAAGAAACGCTTGTAAAAGCCAATATCGATAGCATTACCGCCCCTCACTTTGTGCTTTGGGTGAAAGAACAGCTTGTTGAAATGTTCGATGAGCGTACCGTTGAAGAAGGAGGCCTTAAAGTAATCACTTCTCTTGATTTCGAAAAACAATTGGCCGCCGAAGAAGTTCTTGAAACAAATGTGAAAGAAAAGGGACCGGCACTTGGATACAATAATGCGAGCCTTGTTTCTCTTTCGCCAACCGACGGCGCAATCATTGCAATGGTTGGATCTGCCGACTACTTTAATGACGACATTGACGGCCAAGTAAACGTAGCCCTGCGCCCTCGCCAGCCAGGATCAAGTTTCAAGCCTATTATTTATGCCGCGGCCTTCGAGCGTGGTTACACCCCAAATACCTTGCTGTGGGACGTAAAAACATCCTTCCCTTCAAGCATCGGCCCGTATACCCCAAAGAACTATGACGGAAAAGAACATGGACCTCTTTCTATTCGCACATCCCTCCAATGGTCTTTAAACATTCCTGCTGTTAAAACGCTCTATCTCGTAGGCGTAGAACAAGGCCTTCAGTTTGCTGAACGCCTAGGCTATACCAGCTTCGCTGATCGTTCACGATTCGGTTTAGCTGTCGTGCTTGGAGGTGGTGAAGTAACTGCTCTTGAACATGCCGCGGCCTACGGCGTATTCGCCTCCGAAGGAACATATCACCCCGCGTACGCAATCAAGCAAGTAGAGGACGCTAAAGGCAATATGCTCTACACCTACAATGCGCAGGAAAATGAAAAGAAGGTATTAGACGCTAATGTTACCCGCATGATTTCCAATGTCTTGTCCGATGACCCTGCCCGCGCTGCGGTCTTTGGGGCGGGAAGCAACCTTACCCTCCCCGGTCGTCCAGCCGCCGCAAAAACAGGAACCACAAATGACTCCAAGGATGCGTGGACCGCGGGCTATACACCTGACATCGTTACCGTTGTGTGGGCCGGCAATACCGACGGCCATGCCATGACCGGTGCGGGAGGCGCTTCTGCTGCCGGCCCAATCTGGAACGGCTATATGCGCAAAGCTCATGAGGGTTTGCCCGTAAAGCAATTCACCGCTCCTTCGATTCCCGTGACCGGCAAGGCAATGCTCGACGGACAAATGCCTGTGGAAACATTCTTCATTGACACTTCAACAGGATTGCTTGCAACAGAAAATACCCCTCAACGTTTCCGCGAAGAAAAAACCTGTGGTGAATATCACAATATCCTAAGTTACGTCGATGTCTCCGATCCACTGGGTGCCCCACCTGCAGATCCGGCCTCTGCAAACAGTGTATGGACCGAATGGGAAGCTGCTGTTCAAGGATACATCTCACGACACAATGCGGAACTCAAGGAAGGCCAGACTCCTTATGAGAGTTGCCAAAAGCCAACCGAGTCTGATGATGCTCACACGCGAGCGAATCAACCAAGCGTGAATATTGTGTCACCTAGACGCAATGACACCGTCTCGCGCTCCATTCAAGTCGATGTGTCCACAAATATTCCTCGCGGAACCCTTTCGCGCATAGAATATTTCATTGACACCACGCTCATCGACGTAGGATTCCGAGATGACTCAAAGACTATTCAGGTGCCTTCGTGGGTAGATTCCGGAAATCATACCCTCATGGTGCGCTTGTATGACGATATCGATAATATGGGAGAAGATCGCGTCGCCATTGAAATCACCGGTACCGTCCAAGCAGGTGAAGCGAGCGTAGTCATCACGAACCCCTTCCCAAATCAAGAAATCATTCTAGGTCAAGACATGTACCCCGTAGCTATCGAAGTTCAAGGTGAACGAATAAGTTCGCTCTTCCTTGAAACGCTACGTATCGGAGAAACTTCAGCGATGCTCACGCAAGAACGCGTGAACCCAAGCAGTATTGAACGTATTCCTTGGGGCATTCAAAGTCCTGGCGCATATCTGTTACGTGCCTACGGTGTAAGTTCAGACGGGGAACGATTCTATTCAAGCTTTATCCCTGTATTTGTACGCTCAGCTATCGCCGTCACACCGCCCGCGCAGCCCTAAAGAAAAAATCGCCCCGGCAAGGGCGATTTTTTTTATTGCTTGATTGGCATCACGATATAACGAAACCCTCCCTTCTCCATTTCCGCCTCTTCTGGAAGAAGCACGCAGGGCCTCTGGCTGTCCGTAAACTCAATGTGAACTGTCGGAGACTCCATCACCTGCAGTCCATCTAGCAAATAGCGATAGTTCAAAATGGTTGATCCGTTTTCACCCTGTACCACACAAGGAATTTCGATATTGCTCTCTCCGCTTACCTGATTAGAAGATGACACTTCTACAACACTCTCCTGCGCACGGAACTGTAACTTTATGTCATACACCCCTTGGCGTGCGAACAAGCTATTCACCTTAAGCGCATGCACGAGCTCGTCACGTTTGATCTGAATACGCGTAATGGGTGCTTGTGGAATAATCTGACGATACTTTGGATAATTCCCTGCAACGACACGAGAAACAACATCTACCGTCGAGTATCTGAACAGGACTTGGTCTTTTGCAACGTGCATCTCAAGTGTTGGAGGTGCTTCAACATCGTCCTTGAAGGCCTGTAGTACACGCACAAGCTCTGAAACTGTTCTTTGTGGCACAATGACCGACATAGGCTCTTCATCCCCTCCTGAGATCGCTGTGATCACCTCTGAAAGCCTATAACTGTCCGTTGCTGCCATCACACATTTTCCTTTCCCCACTTCCGCATCATGAAATGAAAAGTACACACCTGCTAGTTCTGGGCGCGATTCATTGGTAGACGCAGCAAACAAACAGGCCTGTAGGCGCGCGCGGAATTCGGAAATAGAAAAATGATATACCTTCGCGTCTTGCACGGGAGGAATAAGTGGAAAGTCCGAAGCAGACAAACCCTTAATGCGTGTCTTTACATTGCCGCATGCCAAGAAAAGGCTGTCGTCATGCAAATCAATACTAATGCGTTCCGGATCCTGTAAGGAAACGAAATCGAACAAGAGCTTTGACGGAACAGTGTATTCTCCCTCTTGATCAACCTTCCCTCGAATATGACAAGAGATTGCAATCTCAAGATTGGTAGACGTGAGCTGGATTCCTTTCTGAGTCGCCTCTATTTTGACATGCTCTAAGATTGGAAGCTGTGCGTTCTTTTGACTAAGCTTACTGGTGAGTCCTAGTCCTTGTTTTAGATTTTCTTGAGTGCAGGTAAATTTCACAAAGTCCTTATTATAATTAGATAGGTAAACGTATAGAACAGTAGTAATAGTAAGGGGTGTGGACAGCGTGGATAAGTGCGAGAGCGCCCGTATAGTGGGCTAGACCTTTGGTGACCCGTGTGGATGAGGTCTGTGGAGCGCTGTGCTTAAGTTGTGTGTAACTGTAGGTGCTTATTTTAAGAAGTCTTATCCACAGGGTTTATGCACTGAGTTATCCCTGTGTTTAGGACCACTTACCCA
>CAYPYH010000060.1:0-5013 GCA_964415145.1 uncultured Gammaproteobacteria bacterium | reverse complement strand
TGGAAAGCGTGTTAGGCGCAAGCCTACGCAGGTTCGAATCCTGTTCTCTCCGCCACAAAGAACTTTGACCGGATTTATATAAACATATGTCGGAACATTCTAAAGAAAATCCAGAGGTACAAAAATATCGTGAGCGCCAAGCGACCTGGGATCGCGCATTGGTACAGCTTGAGGAAGTAGAGGATGCTCTAGGCAGACCTGTGGATGAAGGTATAAGAGACGCGATTGTAGCTTTTGAGGTTAATGGATTTCATAGTAATAGTTCTTGTGAAGGGCATGTGCGAGAACAGTTCGGATATACGGCGAAACTTTGTCCCTATGTAAGCGTTGGATTTAACCCACCGGAAGAGCGCTTCGTGAATCAAAAGGAGATACAAAAACGTGTCATGGATAAGTACGGCATTGGGCCTGACGAATTCTATATGCATAATGAGGCATTCGATGATTATTGGGCGCACATTCAAGATGAGGGCTATAGAGAAACGGAAGAATATGCGCAGATTACACAACAAAATCTTGAGTTATGGGCTAAGTTGTTAGCAATTCTTTCGGAATTTTATGAAGGGAGACCGCACAATGAGGAGACTGTGTTGATTTTAGCGCCCGTGCACCCTTTTACACGCGTCACCACGCGCAATGGGGATGTAAAGAAGCCTCAGGGGGAGGACGAGATAGCTGCATGTCAGGTCGAACTAGAAAAAGAACAGGTGGAAATGAAGGCGTTCACAGAATTTATGAAAAAACGTTTCTTTAATTCGTAATGCTACGCATGTAAAAACCCACATGAAACAATTTAAATCCGTTGACGAGTACATCGCCTCGTATCCTGTTGATATTCAAAAGAAGCTCAAGCATATTCGTCGTATCATCAAAAAAGTGGCGCCCAAATCGGAAGAAAAAATGAGCTACGGCATGCCGGGCTATAAGTTACATGGCCCGCTATTCTACTTCGCAGCATACAAGACGCATATTGGCCTTTATCCAACCCCTACGGCCATAAAAGCATTCAAGAAAGAGTTGGCCAAGTTCAGTACTTCAAAGGGAACCGTGCAACTTCCTCTGGATGCATCGGTGCCAAAGGATCTCATTGAGAAGATGCTCACGTTTAAACTAAAAGAAAATAACGCGAAGAAAAAATAATATGTTTGAAATAAATTACGGTCTCATCGCACTGGCAACATTTGCACAATTTGTACTTGGGGCTCTTTGGTACTCGCCACTCCTTTTTGGAAAATGGTGGATGCAAATTATGGAGGCGGATAAAATCTCAAAGGAGGAAATGGAGAAGATGCAAAAAGAGATGGGCCCTTTCTATGCGCTTCAATTACTCGTAACCTTCTTTACTACATTTGCTTTTGCAAACTTTATGGTATACGGTTCTACGCTTGGTATTTATCATACGGCGTGGTGGATTTGGATCGGGTTTATGGCTCCTTTGCAGATTTCAGGCGTTATTTGGGGGAATACAAAAAAGAAATTTTGGCTAAAGCAAATAGGTACTATGCTTAGCATGCAATTAGTGGGAATCATGCTAGCTGCATGGATTTTGTCCGCATAAAATATAAGTAATTAAAACGTAGCGTATGGCAACAAAAATATTTGTAAATTTGCTCGTCAAAGATCTCGCGAAGTCTGTAGAATTTTTTAGTCGACTTGGATACGGTTTTAATCCTCAGTTCACCGACGATAATGCAGCATGTTTGGTGATTAGCGACACTATTTTTGCGATGCTTATCATTCCTTCGTTTTTCAAAACATTCACGCCAAAGGAAATTTCCGATGCGCATACGTCGACCGAAGTATTATTAGCACTTTCCGTGGATAGTCGTGACGAAGTAGATGAAATGATGGCTAAGGCAATTGCAGCGGGGGCGAAAGAATCGCGTGAACCACAAGATCATGGATTTATGTACTCGTGTAGCTTTGAAGATCTAGACGGGCATATTTGGGAAGTGTTCTGGATGGACGAAGAATACGTTCCGCCCACACAAACAAAAGAGGAATAGTAAGCATGCTCTACGTACTAGATCTCATTGGTACCTTTGCATTTGCGGCATACGGCGCACACCTGGCGCAGCGTAAGTCTTTTGATATCTTCGGGGTAGCGGTGTGCGCCTTGGTGAGCGCCTTTGGGGGAGGTATTTTACGCGAACTGCTGTTGAATCGTATGCCTGCATTCTTTTCGGACTATACCTATTTAATCGCGGCTGCATGTGGAGTTGTATTTGCGATTGCTACCTATGCCTATTTCGAAAAAATGCAGCGTTTGCTTATGGTCTTAGACGCCATTGGGCTCGTGACATTTGCATACATTGGGGCACATGCCGCTCATGAAGCGGAATTGGGAATTGTAGGCATTGTCTTATTCGCAACGCTCACGGCGGTAGGTGGGGGAATTTTGCGTGATATTGCGGTAAAAGAAGTACCGCTCGTGTTTTATGAAGATCTTTATGCTACGCCGGCAATCTTGCTGGGGGTTCTGTATGCCTTATTTGCAATATACATGAATACACCAAGTGCCGTTTATCTCTTGCTGAGTGTTATTTTCTTATTCCGCATATTGGCTATTCGGTATAAATGGCATTTGTGGCGTCCACAAGATGCGTGCTAAAATGGGCTCAAGTATCAGACAGTCATGACTATGTACATTCAATCACACGAAAAACAGGCGCGCCTATTAAATGACCCACAGGCGCGCCAAGAAACACTGCAAAAATACGCGAATTACCGTGTGAGCTTTATCCCTTGGCTTTTGGGAAAGTCTCTTGTGATTGCGGGAAATCTACTTTATGGGCGTAAGCCTTCATACACTAAGTTTCGAGCGATTGAAATCATTGCACGCATTCCGTATCAGTCTTGGGAAGTATTTTCATACTGCGCACAAACTGTGTTCTTTTCTGACGAAAGTCGTGCGATACGTTTAGCCAACATTTCTGAATTTGCTCGCGTAGCGCAGGACAATGAAACGATGCACGTAGTCGTCATTAGTCAACTTATGCGCGAACACGGCGACACGCGCCTTATGCGCACAACCTTATTGCCCATGATCGGCTCATTTGTTTATTTCTATTTCTCATTTATTCTTTATTTGCTTAATAAGCGCTATTCATTTGAGTTGAACTACATGTTCGAACAGCATGCATATGAACAGTATCAGCGATTCTTAGAAGAAAATGAAACCACATTGAAAGAAACGGTGATCCATTCTCATTTTCTAAAGTTCTACGGGCGCAATGTGGCAAATGAGTATGAATTTTTTGAACTTGTGCGCAATGACGAACTTCTGCATCGCAATGCGTCCGTTGAACATATTGAATCCGTCAAATAGGTATGGGAGAAATGAAATCACATTATGAGCATATCGTAGGGGGTAGTGAGGAGAGCCGTAAGGAGGCGCGAAGAAAATTTCAAGAATCCTTTGAGCGAGGTTCTCGTATGCCACTCGGCGAGATTGAGAAGGGCGAAGAAGAGCATGATTTAATCCGTGATACAGAAGCAAGGGTGGATCAAATGGTTGAGGCATGGGGAGGAAGAGTGAAGGATATTCCTACGAGCCATATTCACATGGTGCGTCGCGGATCTGTTGAACGCGACACAGGGGGTAGGATAAGCGGTGGTTCACATGACATGGTTGGATCTTCTGTGGACATTGAAATGTCCGGATCTGGATTTTGGGATTCTCACACATTAGCTCACGAGCTCTTTCATCTCAAATCTTTTAAGTCGGGGCAAGTTCGTGAAGACGGTGATGTAGCACCCTACCGTTCGGGTTTGCAGATGATAGATCGACATGACCAAACAAGTAAACAAGGATTTCAAAAAATGTATTTTGGCATCCTTGAAGAGGCCGTTGTTGCCGAAAGTGCCATGCTTTTTAGTCTAGAGAATCAAAATGAAGAATACAAAGACGAATTAGACGCCACGCGTAGCATTGTTGAATTGGCGTGCAAGTATCTCGTGTCGGTCGGTGCTCCTGACGAGGTAATTTCCGAAGTCAAACAAAAAGTGATTTGCATTCCGTATGCACGAGATTTGATGCGTAATATTGAAGAGCATAATCCGGATAATGAGGAATTAAAATACGCATATGCGACTGGTGTGCTGAAGGGGGTGCATGATCGTGGGGGCATTATGGAATGGGAACGCGCCGAGGAACGTACGGCTATGTATGCTCTTATTGATCGGATTATCGAAGCGTCTTCTGGAAAGTTTAAAGAAAGGCGTGAGGTTTTCGATATTATTGCCCGAGCGAATTACTCGGGGAATTATTTACCCTTGGCGCGCGTGGTTGAGGAATCCTTCGGGCCCGGTTCATTTAGAAAACTCGCAGAAACATTTGCCGAGCGACGCGAAAAAGAATCAGAAACTCTCTGGGAATCTCTTGGGCGATTTTGGCGCGAAGAATAAAGTGAGGCAAGCGTTTAGGCTTGCCTGTATCCGGTTTCACCGTTAAGCTGACTATATGGACGAAAAAGACCTCGTAAAGGATCGAAATAATATCTCGGACATCGTTCGAGAATATTTAGAATTAAAACCGGCAGGAGCTGGGAGTTTTAAGGCGATTTGCCCATTTCACCATGAAAAATCGCCGTCTTTGCATATTTCGGATGAAAAACAAATTTGGCACTGTTTTGGGTGTGGTAAGGGGGGCGATGTGATTAGTTTTGTCATGGAAATGCAGGGTATTGATTTTCGTGATGCACTTGAGCAGCTGGCGCGTAAGGCGGGGATTACGCTTACCCAAGGAGCGCCACAGGGTGGTGAGCAGAAGAAAGTTACCTTTGCTTTAAATGAACAAGCATGTGCTTTTTTTGAAACCGTGCTACATGAACATGAATTAGGAAGTTCGGCGCGTACCTATTTAAAGCAGCGTGATTTCGATTCAGAACTTTCAAAGAAATTTCGTTTAGGGTTTGCACCAAAATCATGGGACGCCCTGATTAAAATGTTTGGTACACACGGGACAGGCGTCGCACAATTGGTAACCGCAGGTTTGGCAAAGAAAGGAAATAA
>CAYPYH010000059.1:0-5020 GCA_964415145.1 uncultured Gammaproteobacteria bacterium | reverse complement strand
GAAATTACAAAAAGCAATCGAAGAAGCAGTAAAACGTGCCGCAAGCATTGAAGGGCGACTCTCGAATAAAGAGTATGTCGCGAATGCGCCAAAAGCAGTGGTAGAACAAACACGCACGCAGTTGCAAGAAGCAAAAGACCAAGTAATAGCTTTGAACAAAGAATTAGAACGATTAAAGGGGGGGGGGACACAAATCCAAAAGATATTGAACACGTGTTGACGTCAGGGGTGGCGGAAGTATTGCCGACACGCGAAAAACTGGCGGCATTTATGGCCACGGGCAAGCGTTTGCGTTTGTATGTGGGCGTAGATCCAACTTCACCGCACTTGCATATTGGGCACGCCTTACAATTTATGAAATTGCGCGAGTTCCAAGACTTGGGACATGAAGTGATTTTGCTCATTGGTTCTTTTACGGCGATGATCGGTGACCCAACGGATAAGTTAGCAGCGCGTAAGCAATTGACGCGCAAGGAAGTATTGGCAAACGCAAAGACCTACAAGAAGCAGGTAGGGAAGATTTTGAATTTTTCTGGACGCAATGCGGTGAAGCTTAAATTTAATGACAAGTGGTTGGCGAAACTTAATTTCCAAGATGTTGTGGAATTGGCGAGCCACTTTACGGTGCAGCAAATGATGGAGCGCGATATGTTCGAGAAGCGTCTTACGGAAGGAAAGCCAATTCATATGCACGAGTTCTTTTACCCGCTTATGCAGGGGTATGATTCTGTGGCGATGGACGTGGATATTGAAATTGGTGGGTCCGACCAAACATTCAATATGTTGGCGGGGCGTACCTTGCAGCGCACCATGAAGAACCGTGAAAAATACGTAGTGTCTTTGAAGTTGCTTACGAATGACGAAGGAAAGAAGATGAGTAAGTCAGAGGGGGGTGTGATTGGACTTGAAGATGCCCCAGAAGATAAGTACGGAAAAATCATGGCTATGGAAGACGGAATGATTTTGCCATATTTCGAGCTTGTACTTCGTAAGTCGGGCGCGGAATTAGCATTGCTCGCAAAAGCAAAAGAAATGGACCCACGTGCGACAAAGGCACAATTGGCGCGTGAAGTAACCGCCTTTTTCGATGGTGATGCGGCAGCACTTAAGGCAGAAGAGCATTTCAATACCATTTTCCGTTCTCACGAAATGCCTACTGAAATGCCAGAGCATAAGCTTGGGGGACCCAATACAATCGTTGACGTGCTTGTAGAGACTGAGTTAGTGTCTTCTCGTGGAGAGGCACGCCGCATGCTTGAACAAGGAGCGATTAAAGTGAATGGAAACGCTGTAAATACGGTGGAAACGGTTGTCGCATCGGGCGATATCGTTCAACGCGGAAAGCGTCAGTTTGTTCGCATCAAATAATATGCAACCCATTTTGGAATCAAAGCAAGAGATCGTAAAGCAACTCAAAAAAGCAATTGGGAAAGGTTTTGTTGTAACGGTAGAAGATTTAGAAACGCCACCAAATGTAGCGATGGGAGACTTTGCTTTTCCGTGTTTTAAGCTTGCAAAAGAACAAAAACGAAGCCCCATGGAAATCGCGACTGAACTTGCGGCGAAAATCGGTCCAACCAAATTAATTGAATCAATCAATTCCGCGGGGCCGTATGTGAACTTTAAGTTGTCGAGCGCGGCGCTTGGAGATCTTATTTTTAAAGCACTGAAGGACAAGAAGACTGTCTACGGAACAACAAAGGCGGGCGAGGGGAAAAAGGTGCTTGTGGAATACGCGCAACCAAATACGCATAAGGAATTTCATATCGGTCACGTACGTAATGGGTTGCTCGGTCAAGCAACCGTAAATATTTTGCGCGTGAATGGATACGAAGTAGTGGCCGCAAGTTATATTGGCGATATTGGCGCGCATGTAGCGAAAGCCTTGTGGGGACTTCAAAAATTTCACGCGGGAGAAGTTTTTGCAAAAGAAGATCGCGCAAAAAAACTGGGTGAAATCTATGCAGAGGCAACCGCAGCTCTAGAGGCGGATCCTGAGGTAAAGAAAGAAATAGATGAACTGCAGCAAAAGCTCGAAGGGGGAGATAAGGAATTGCGAGCACTTTGGAGCGAAACGCGCGAATGGAGCTTGGACGAATTTAAGGAGATTTTCAAAGAGCTGAAGATTAAGCCAGACGTTTGGTATTACGAAAGTGAAGTAGAAGAGGACGGAAAAGAAATGGTAAAGGCACTCCTCACCCAGGGGGTTGCACGTAAGAGCGAAGGTGCAACGATTGTAGATTTGGAAGACGAAGGTCTTGGAGTATTCTTAATTTTGAAGTCGGATGGATCGTCACTGTATGCAACAAAAGATTTAGCGCTCGCGCTTCGTAAAGAAAAGGAGCATGGTGCCGACCGTCAGATCTTTGTGGTAGATGTACGTCAGTCTTTGTACTTTAAGCAGCTATTCGCAACGTTAAAGCGCATTGGATTTAAGGCGACGTTAAATCACGTGTCATATGACATGGTGACCTTGCCCGACGGAGCGATGTCTTCGCGTAAAGGAAATGTGGTGACGTATAAAGAATTGCGCGATGAATTACGCACAGCGCTTCAAGGGGAAACGTCTACGCGTCATGAAGATTGGAAGCCTGCAAAGATTGAGAGCACTAGTCGTGCGCTTGCTGATTCAGCACTCGCGTTTTTCATGCTTCGCCAAAATCCTCAGACAATTATTACCTTTGATAAAGACGAAGCGATGTCTTTTGAAGGGTTCACGGGGCCGTATACGCTATATACAAATGCGCGTTTGCATCGTTTGATTGAAAAAGCACCGGTAAAGCCAGTTCAAAACGCAAAATTACTCACGCATCCGCTCGAGGGAGGAATTATTAAACTCCTCGCAAATTATCCGGAAGTGATTTACAAAGCGGGAGTGGATTTTGATCCGTCGCATATTGCTCATTGGCTATTTGATATCTCAAAAGCATTCGCGGAGTATTACCACGAGGTGCGTATTTTGGACGAAGATGCAGATAAGAAGGTTATGGAAGCACGCTTGGGGCTTGCGCAGGCGATTATTCAAACGATTGAACATGCATGCGGAATCTTGGGAATGGAAGCGGTGAAGGAGATGTAGGTCTATGCTGCATTACATGAAGTTGCGCACAAAACCATTCGAACAAATACAATCAGGCGAAAAACAATATGAGATTCGTTTGAATGACGAAAAGCGACAAAAGCTTCAGGTGGGGGATGAAATCGAATTCAGCAAACTGCCTGAGCTCGAAGAGAAACTCATTGTGCGTATAGCGACCCTTGAGAAATATGAGAGCTTTGAAGACGCATTTGAAGCGCTTAAGTATCATTACCCAAATTGGATG
This sequence comes from uncultured Gammaproteobacteria bacterium, assembly GCA_964415145.1. Classification (GTDB taxonomy): domain Bacteria; phylum Patescibacteriota; class Patescibacteriia; order UBA9934; family UBA9934; genus CAYFMS01. The sequence goes on along the minus strand of CAYPYH010000059.1, from coordinate 1,697 downwards.
CCACAAGAGTGGGTAGATGCAATGCGTGAATACTATACGCTTGAAGAGGAGGAGAAGTATGGGGTGCTCGCAATAAAAATAGAGTAAGAATAAGACATCCGCTTTTTTAGCGGGTGTTTTCATTTTTCCCCAGTTTTCCTTGCCCTTTTTACGCTTACCCCTTAGCATGAATGCATATCCTTAATTATCTTATGGCAAAACAATCAACAGAAGCGACCATTATTGCTTACGGAGTGCGCATGGAGGGACAATTCGTAAGTGAAGGGGACATTCAGGTAGAGGGTGAAATGCATGGAACACTCGAATCAAAGGGTGATTTACGTGTGGGTGACCGTTCAAAAATCCGTGCAGACGTTAAAGTAACAAATGCACATGTTTCTGGTGAAATCCGCGGGAACTTGGTTGTAACGAATCGTTTGGAATTAACGGAAACCGCACATATTGTAGGAGACATTGTGGCGCAAGTTATTGTTATGGCACAAGGCGCAAGAATAAATGGACAGGTGACCATGGGTGAAGACGCTCGTGGCGGAAAAACACCAGCAACACCTGTCGCTTAATTCATACGACTGTTCCTTGGTCGCGCAATAGCGTATGTATTATTACATTTATGATGAATATGTTCAGGAAAAGCGCTTCGAACGTGAAGTTGCTCTTGTTGAAAATCGCCTTACAGACTTAGGAATTCAAGGGAAGGTGGCGCGCTTGGCTTTGTTTCGCAATCCTATTGAAATGATTCGCGACGAAGTACGCAAGGGGGTGAAGACGGTGATTGCGGTGGGGAATGATAAAACATTGCGGCGCGTGATTGACGCCGTTGCGGGAACAGGGGCAACGATTGGTTTAATTCCTATTGGAAAAGAAGATAATCAAATTGCGACCATGCTTGGAGTTCCGCAAGGAGCCCTTGCATGCGACATTTTATCTGCGCGTATTATTGAGGAGATGGACTTGGGAACTATAAATGCCGGGCGCTTCTTGCACCGTGTTGTTTTCGAAGTTGAGGCGGGTACAAAAGTGGTATGTGATGATCAGTTTAGTTTATATATGCCTAAGCAGTCGCTTGTTTTTATACGCAATTTGGCGCAGGCGGAAGAGGGTCTTGCAATGGCACACCCGGCAGATGGATTTCTGGAGCTCGTTATTAAAAATCCAGTAAAAGGATGGTTTGGAAAAAAAGAATGGCAAACAAGTTTTATTAAGTTCAAGGAAATCGTTGTACTATGTGAAAAAGTGATGCGCGCCGATGTAGATGGAGAAGTTTTTGAGGGCGCGGAGTTTCGTGTGAGCTGTGTACCAAAGCAAATTCGTATGATTACGGGGCGCGATAGACAGTTCGTTAGCGAGTCGTAAAAAGAGCGGATAAAAAAGAGAGCGCCCGAAAGGGCGCTCTTGAAGTTGGGACTAGAGTCGTTCGCCGCGGCCCAGGAACCGTGCACCATGCCCCAGTTCGGTGTTGATGGGAACCCCGTTGCGACACAGGGGGCAGTCGCTTGCAGCGTAGGTATCGAAGGTGTGGGCCGTCAAAAACTCGAGTCGTGGGACATCGAGTGACTGCGCGCTTTCGTCTCCACGATTGCTGATCGCGCCGACGCCAACAACGGTTCCATCGGCCCTGCGTACCGCAGCAACAACCTTGCGCACGGTGTCGCCCGTGTGTAGCACATCGTCTACCACCAGTACGCGCTTGTTGCGAA
>CAYPYH010000058.1:0-5081 GCA_964415145.1 uncultured Gammaproteobacteria bacterium | reverse complement strand
TTAAAGGAAATGGGGAAGCGGGCGTGCAGTATCATCTGCCCACGGCCAATATTTTTGTTGAAGCTTTGGGCGAAGGTGTGTTTTTTGGACGCACGAATTACCAACACGAATGGTTTCCGTCACTCATTTGCATACGGAACTCTGGTAAAAACAAAATCCTCGAAACGCATTTATTTGGTTTCGAGGGGGATTTGTATCATCAGCATATTGAGGTGCAGGTAGACGGAAAGATTCGCAACCTTACACCATTCATCAGTCATGACGACATGCGCAAGCAGATTGTGATTGATATCGCGGTCGCGAAACAAAGACTCGGAATTGCTTAGGTAATAATTTCAATTGCTTGTTCAATACGGCGCTTGTCTGCCAAGAACTGTTGGCGCGTCGCGTGGAATAGAATGACGTTCACAACACTCTTGCCGCCATTTTTTGCAAAGCGACAGATTTCTCCTGCTTTGCGATTGATTTCAATTTTGTGTACTGAAGGAAGGTTTTGAATCTTCTTCACCCCTTTAATTTTTGTGAGTCGTCCTTCTTTGCGCGAATAGAACTTCAAGACGCCCGCATAGCCTCGTGGTTTTTTGGGAATAATAACCTTTTCAGGGATTCGTACGCGGATGTCGTTCATGGCGTGATCAATTCCGTAGGCCATTTCATAGAATTTTTGGCGGAACCCACCAATACGTGCGCCAATTTCAATAAGCTTCCACCCCTGTTCTGTGCGAATGAGTTCGGTGTGAGTTGAGGTATTGCGTAGCCCAAGTGCATGAATTCCTTTTTCCGTTACAATCTCCATCGCTTTGATGCTTTCTTTTTTGAGTTGCGTTGGAGTGACTTGATAGTAATTAAAGAAGTCATCAAATCCAATAGAACGACCTGTTTCTACGAATACGGGCGGACAGTGTTGCACTTCTCCACGTGAGTTCACATAAGAATCCACGGAATACATATTTCCCTCCAAGAATTCTTCCACCACTACACGCGCGGCGTCTGTATTGTGACGTTCCTTATAATGTTTATTGATTAGTCTGAAATTCTTGCCTAACGCTTTTTGTAAGTCTTCCTCGTGATAACAAAGAGTCACAAGAAGGCTTTGTGCGAGTCCTGCCGGTTTTACGACGAGTGGGAAGCCGATCTTTTTCTTGATTTCGTTTACCGTTTTTTCAGAATGATCTTTCGCGACTAAATATTTTGGCGTGATTGCAGGATCATAGGCAAAAAAACGTCGGCGCATTTTTGTTTTGTCGCTTGCCCATTCAATAGATTCACTCGAAGGCGTGCGTTGGAAAGGGAAGTAGGGAATCAGTTCGCGAAATGTCTGCATGCTATCTTCGCGACGACAAGAAACGGCAAGAATATTATTTTCATGTGGCAAGATGCCTCGAATGATGCTGCGAGGGGAGTGAAGATTAACCGGAATTACAATATCGTATTTCTTTCGTAAATCTTCGTAATTGTTCTTGTGTTTATTGTGAACAATAATACCGATACGCACACTCTTCTTGAGTTTTGCATAGTGTTCATGAATGGCTTGGCGTGCCTCCTCGGGAACAGATTGAATATATAAAATGAGGTCGCGCTCATCTTTCCAGTGTTTTTTCGCTGGCATACGGTTTGTCTTATGCGAAGAATAGCACGTGTTATGCACGCGCAACAGGGCTTGTGTCAAGAGGGTTTTGCGCAGCCCACTCACGCAAAAGTAAAGTTACTTCTTCGGCTGAACTGGTTTGCATAAGTTTAATCTTTGTTTCTTTAAAATTGTGCATTCCTTTGAAGTACCATGCCATGTGTTTGCGGAAGGTGCACACAGCGCCAGGGCCATATTGCTCAAGGTGAAGTGCTAAGTGTTGTAAAACGACATCTACGCGCTCTTGGTGGGTGATGATGCGTTCGGGCAATCCTTGCATGCGTCTCTCGATCTGTTCAAAGATCCACGGGTTTCCAAGCGCGCCACGGGCAATCAATACGCCGTCGCATCCAGATTCTTCGAGTGCTACAAAATAATCTTCGGCGGTGAATACGTCACCATTGTATAAAACAGGAATGGAAACAGCTGCTTTTACCGCGCGGACAACGTCGCGGCGGGCTTTACCCGCATACGCTTGAACTTTGGTGCGTCCATGAACCGTAAGTAACTGCGCGCCCGCCGCTTCAAGTACTTTTGCAAACTCTACACATTCCATGTGGTCCGACCATCCGGCGCGAATTTTAATAGAAAGAGGAATATCACCAATCGCCGCTTTTACTTCGCGTACAATTTGCGAAGCGAGTGCAGCGTCTTTCATAAGCGCGGCTCCATTAAAATTCGACGTGATTTTATAAACAGGGCAGCCCATATTTATATCAATTCCTTCCGGTGCATGTTCGGCTACAATAATGCGCGCCGCTTCCGCCATCGTCTTAGGGTCAGACCCGAAAATCTGTTGAATGAGTGGTCGCTCCGCTGGGTGGATTCCGGTCATATCCAAAGTCTTGTCATTTCCTCGTACCACCGCTTCCGAACTCACCATTTCACGAAATACCACGGGCGAGGCCTTGGTTTTCACAATCTGACAAAACGAAGAATCGGTCATGTCAGCCATAGGCGACAGGGCAATGATTGGCCGCTTTACGTCCGTCCAGTTCCACATAAGGATTGCAAAATACGCTCTTCTTGTGGTATTGTCAATGTATCTTTTATGAAAACGCTTTCTTCAACCTCAATCATTCTGATCACGGTATTCTTGGTTCTTGGAGGATTAATTGGTACCGCGGTATGGCAAAATGTACGCCCAACTGGATTGGACGGTTTTGCGCAATGTCTTACTGAAAAAGGAGCTGTTATGTACGGCGCTTGGTGGTGTCCGCATTGCCAAGAACAAAAGGCACTTTTTGGTCCATCGTTTAAATATGTAACCGAAGTGGAATGTGGCGCCGGAAAAGGTCAGTTCAACGTAGCGGCATGTCCAGACATTACTTCTACTCCGCTTTGGAAGGATAAGGACGGAAAAGAATACAAGGGTCGTCGAGAACTTCAAGAACTTAGTGAAATCTTTGCTTGCGAACTACCTGAATAAGGTATGAAAAAACAAATCGAAGCGTATGTAATTGGAGGGTTCTCGCTTGTCGGGGTGGCCGCCGCATACGAGGCTCTTTTGGCGCACTACGGAAAAGCAAATAGTACTATTTGTAATCTTGGTGAATCATTTAGTTGCGATATTGTGAATCAAAGCACGTATTCGGCCATCTTTGGTATCCCATTCGCACTCCTTGGAATCATTGGATACGCTTCGATGCTTGCGCTTGTTATTGCATTGATTGTGCGAAAGAGTCACAAAGAACGCGAGATATTATTTGGGGCACTGTGTGGGCTTGCGAGTATCGGACTTGGCATTCAGGTGTATTTAACACTTGTCGAGCTTTTATTTATCCACGTTTGGTGTCTCATGTGTCTGATTTCTCAAGTATCCATTTTAACCGTTACGGTGACCGCTTGGATCTGGCGTCAAAAGAACTTAAAAAATATACATGCTTAAACTCTCATTTCATGGTGGCGTAAAGGAAGTTACGGGTTCTTGCCATCTTCTCCAAATCGGGGACGCTTCATTATTGATTGATTGCGGAATGCACCAAGGAGAGCGCATGTGTGGGAAGGCGAATTTTGAACCATTCGATTTCGATATCGCCAAAATTAAGGCGGTGCTAGTAACACATGCGCATTTTGATCACTGTGGGCGTTTGCCACTTTTGATTAAGCGCGGGTATAAGGGTCCTATTTATTGCACGACTCCAACTAAACCTTTAGTCGAATTGGTATTGCGCGACGGTCTTCATGTGATGCAGGAAAATGCAAAGTTATGTCACGATGATGTTCTGTATGAAGAGGAGGACGTAACGGCAACCATGAAGCAGGTGAAAACCATGAATTATCATACGGACTTTTTTCCGATTCCAGAAGTTGCTTGTACGTTTTTTGATGCAGGACATATTCTCGGCTCTGCCTTCGTAAAGGTGAGTGCGGAAGATAAGACGATTATTTTTAGTGGAGATATTGGAAATGATGACGCGCCAATTTTGCCAAATACAGAACATTTGCCACCTGCCAATGTAGTTGTATGTGAGGCAACCTATGGAGACCGCGACCACGATGCTCCAGAGACGCGTAATCGTTATTTAGGGGACGCACTCAATACGGTATTGAAACGTGGAGGGACGGCGATCATTCCTGCCTTTTCATTGGAACGTACGCAGGAATTGCTCTATGCAATGGATCAGTTGATCGAAGCCAATAAAGTGCCGCGTGTGCCCGTGTATTTAGATAGTCCGCTTGCGATTAAGGCAACCGACGTCTACCGCGAATACGTACAGTACTTGCAGTTCGATGAATCGATTTTGCGTAGCTCCGACCGTGATTTCTTTTCATTCCCAGGGCTCAAGGTATGTTTGTCGCCAGACGATTCAAAGATGATCAATGCAGACCATGGAGCGAAGATTATTATCGCAGGGAGCGGGATGATGTCAGGTGGGCGCGTCATGCATCACTTGAAGCGTTATTTGCCACATGAAGATTCTGGAGTGCTCGTGATTGGATATCAGGCCGAAGGAACCATGGGGCGACAAATTCAAGACGGGGCAAAATTTGTTACGATTCATGAAGAGCAAATTCCGGTACGTGCACAATTATTTGAAATAGAATCATTCTCGGCGCACGGTGATCGTACTAAGTTGAGTACTTGGCTGAAGAGCGGGGGAAAGAAGGTTGATCGTGTGTTCTTGGTTCACGGAGATTCTGGGGCAAAAGAAATGTTTGAAAAGCAATTGGAAGGTGAATTGGTTGCGGGGGAGATCATTATTCCCGATTTAGGACAGGTATTTGAAATAAAATAAGAGGCGGCCGTATGGCCGCCTCTTATCTTTGTACTACTAATCCTGTCTCAGTTGAAAGCGTTACATGCGCAGGGGCGATAAGCGGTGTCTGCCCTTCGATCTCGAGCGTACCGTTGCTTAGCGTGATCTCAACTTCATCCTTCCAGCTATAGTGAATAAATTCCGCTTTGTATTCACGCTGAGTGAGACGCATGGAAATGTTATTCATATGAACC
>CAYPYH010000057.1:0-5602 GCA_964415145.1 uncultured Gammaproteobacteria bacterium | reverse complement strand
GGTACGCTATCGATATAGGTTGGCTGCTTCTAAGCCTCCCTCCTGGTTGTATAAGTCCTTTTACCACCTTCTACACTTAGTGATGATTTAGGGGCCTTAGTTTGAGATCTGGGCTGTTCCCCTCTCGACCTGTGGAGCTTCGCCCCCACGGTCTGACTGCCGGGAACGCACGCGAGTATTCGGAGTTTGGTTCGACCGTCTATCCGAAGACGACAAGTCGATTCAGTGCTCTACCCCTCGCGCGCTATTAACCGACGCTATGCCTAAACATATCTCGGAGAGAACCAGCTATTACCAAGTTCGATTAGAATTTCTCTGCAAGCCACAACTCATCCCCATGTTTTGCACAGCATGTGGGTTCGGACCTCCACGAATTGTTACATTCGCTTCATCCTGGTCATGGCTAGGTCACCTGGTTTCGGGTCCTATCCTTGCTACGAACGCCCGTTAAGGCTCGCTTTCACTATGGCTCCATCCCGAAGGACTTAACCTGCAACAAAGACAGACTCGTTGGCTCATTCTTCAATAGGAACACCGTCACCGGACAGGCCTTGCGGCCGCCGGCTCCGATTCATTGTAAGTGTACGGTTTCAGATTCTATTTCACTCCCCTCTCGGGGTTCTTTTCAGCTTTCCCTCACGGTACTGGTTCACTATCGATCAATATATGTATTTAGCCTTACCGTATAGTCACGGCAACTTCCAACAGAATTTCACGTGTTCCGTTGTACTCAAGCACTCCTATCAAATGGGACCCACTATTTTCGAATACAGGACTATCACCTTCTTTGGTCAAGCTTTCCAGCTTATTTTTCTAATAATGAGACTCGCACTTCCTATCGTTTCAAGCGATAGACATAGGCGCTTACAACACAGACCAAGCAACGGCTTGAACCTTTCACTTTGTTTACGAAGATCCGAAGACCCTTTTCAACTAGTTTCACTTGATCTGTTTGGGCTGTTCCCCTTTCGCTCGCCACTACTCAGGGAATATGAACACTTTTGTCATCTCATGCCTCGACCGAAGTCGAAGTGTGAGATGACATAGTGCTCGTTGTTTTCTTTTCCATCAGTTACTGAGATGTTTCACTTCACTGAGTTCCTTCCATGCAACTATGTATTCATTGCACGGCGACTGGGCATTCCCCCAGCCAGGTTTCCCCGTTCGGAAATTTCCGGGTCAAAGGTTGTTTATCACCTCGCCGAAACTTATCGCAGATTACCACGTCCTTCATCAGCATATATTGTCTAGCCATTCACCGTACACCCTTACTTGCTCTCCACTCATTCATTGCGTTAACAATAAAATGAGTTATATTTTTTTATTACTCAAATTTCTATTTCTTGTAATTACTCTTTCTTCAATTGTGAAAGATCAGAGAAAAATGCTTGAAGCCTTCCAGTAAAGGAGTGCTAGGGCGACTGGATGGGGGTTTCCAGCGTTATTCTCTGATTCGGACGATTCCGATATATTAAGGTACAAAAAAGCTCGCTTGACGCGAGACGATAGTCTCGCTACTTACTTTGTTTTTGGAAGAAGATTCCCGAACTTTTCCCATCTGCTGTGCCGCTTGTATACGGCCTCCTGAAGTTCCACCCGAAGGGGAACAAGTGAGTAGCGCTTATTTACTTGTGCGGGGGCATCTTACATAACTTTAAAAAAGGTGTCAAGAGCACGGTAGAACGCGTGTTTTTGAGGTGCCACACTCCTTCCAGACGACATGAAAATATTGGCAAAAATAAGCGATATTTTGGTCGGAAAAGAGGCACGTGTATACTAGCTCATAATAGCTATGTTAAAAATTCGTTTATTTTCGGTGGGTGATATTGCACGCGGTCCATATGCAGAAATTCGTGAATCCCTTTTAAAACCACTTAAACAATATACGCAACTCGAGCATATTGTTGTAAAAGATGTGGAAGCATTTGCAAAACACATGGCGAGTGGCGCCTTTAGCATCGTATTAGATGAGGCAGGAAAAACCTTTACTTCGCAAGCTTTTGCTCAACAATTGAAGGCATTGGACGACACAGGGCGACATATTGATGTGTTCTTAGGGGGAGCCTTTGGAATTCCTGACGGATTAAAACATTCCGCAGACCTGCGTCTGTCACTGTCTCCAATGACTACAACGCATGATTTAGCGCATCTCTTCTTTTTAGAACAACTGTATCGCGCATGCACTATTAGTGCGGGTAAAACGTATCACTATTAAAAAAGCGACCCGTAGGTCGCGCAGAGCTATGGATACAGCAGTTTTTGCAGAACTTCGTCGAGTGGGTCGGCTCCCTTAAGAAGGATTGGAATATTATCCTCTACGAGTACAGGAAACTTCTCCCGAAGGTCACGCGCGTCTTCGCCCGAATGAACTACGATATGCGTGCCATGTGCACGCAATTGGTCACGGAACTCTACGTAAAGTGCAGGACCCATACCGTCGGGCAAATTGCCGTCTAGCACCAGAGCATCGAAAGTCTCGGCACTCAGGCGTTCGCGACCCTCTGCGCAGTCACATGCTTCCACGATTTCGACATCCATGATCTGTGGCAGAAGATCCGTAAACACGGCACGGATTTGCTCGCTATCGTCAACGAACAAGATGCGCTTGGTCATGACCACTCCCACGTCAACCGAATCCAATAAAAGCCTATCAGACCGCACGGAAAAAAGCAATAAAAGAAAGTGCGCCCCCAGCTACGATAGCCAGAAGCGCACGACGCGATGAACACGGGCCGAACGGGGCGAACGTAAGGGACTTTGGACTATTCGTGTCCGATGTCTCCTTCCTCTTCGTCGTAGTACTCGAGCACCGCACCATACTGGTCTGCGCGGTTGGGCGGAGTGCTGAAGCACCCGTCCCACTGAGGCGACCAGGGGTCGCCCGGCTTCCAGACTTGCGCCCAGAAATTGGCGATATAGGCCTCTTCGTCCCGCGTACCGCCGCAGTCGACGATGAAGGACTCATAGGCGACCTTGGCCTGGAGCATGTTCCTCGACTCCTCGGGGCCGAATTCGTCGGACCCTTCACGCATGCCCCAGGCAGCGCGACAGTCACTTTCGGCCTGCGAGATCTGCCAGCGGAACATCTGGCGATCGTCAGGATTGCACCACACGGTCGTGAGGATGAGTGCGCCCAAGCGCGGGTTCTCCGACACGAGCGCACGGAGCTCGTCCTCAACCGACACCGGCGCAAGCACAGGCTCCACGATGATCGGTTCGAAGTCCACGCACTCGCGCGACTCCACCGCCTGCATCACGAGCGCGCCCATGGCAGTCGAGACCGCATCGGCACCTTGGTGCAGACACCCCGACACAACCATACACACCATCACGAGCACACGGAATTTCATTGGACAGTCCTCCTTTAGGACGCACACTATTACATCATAAAAACGGCCCCTTGTCAAGCCGTTTTATGCATTTTTCTTAGGAAAATAGATGTTTTTCGCAATGGCCGCGGGCCTCAAATCGGTCTTTCCATACTGTTCATAACCCTTCCCATAGCCCAATTCTTTCATCAGTTTCGTGGGGGCATTCATCGCCTGCTTTGGAATCGGTAAATTTCCTGTTTTTCGTACATCTTCGATTGCAAGACCAATCGCATCATATGCGCGACGATCTTTTGGTGCGCTCGCCAAGTACGCGACGCCGTGCGCCAAGTTAATTCGACACTCAGGCATTCCGATTGTTTCAACAGCACGGAACACTTCATTCGCCACAACGAGTGCTGTGGGTTGAGCCATACCAATATCTTCACTAGCAAATATCACCATACGCCTTGCAATGAATTTTGGGTCTTCGCCCGCTTCTAACATGCGCGCCAGATAATATATGGCAGAATCAATCTGACTGGCGCGCATACTTTTTATGAATCCACTAATCACCCCATGATGCTCGTCTCCTTTTTTATCGTATCGAATGAATGTTTGTTGAATTGTTTTTTCCAATTCAATAACGCTAATCTTTTTGTATAGGCGCAACACTTCGGCTACTAAGGTAAGCATGTGCCGCGCGTCTCCATTCGCAAATTTCATGAGCCATTCAATTGCATCACCTGGCATTTCAATTTCGGTGCGCTTCAAAATCTCTTTTAAATCTTTTTCTTGCAATGGTTCTAATACAAATACGTGACAGCGCGACAACAGTGCCGGAATAACTTCGAAACTTGGATTTTCGGTGGTGGCCCCAATGAGCGTTAATTCCCCACTCTCTACATATGGCAAAAGAAAATCTTGTTGCGCCTTATTGAAACGATGAATTTCGTCTAAGAACAAAATCTTTGGCAATCCCCACGCCTGCTCCGCAATGATTTTGCGAATATCTTCCTTACCGCAGGACACGGCTGACAATTCGTATAACTGCGCATTGAGATTCTTTGCGTAAATACGTGCCAGTGTAGTCTTTCCAACACCCGGCGGGCCCCATAGCAAAAACGACAGAAGGTGTTTGCCTTCAATCGCTTTGCGTAACGGTTTTCCTTTTCCAACCAAATGCGTCTGACCATGGAAATCGTCGAGAGTTTTTGGACGAATTTGATCTGCTAATGGTCGCATGATTCTAGCTTAGCATGTGCGCAACCGCATGTACCGCTTTATGCGCATATGGCTTTAGGCGCGGCTCAATTTGCACATGCTCAATACCGGGCCCAAGGACGCCAAGTGAAATAGGTTTACTGTACTGAATTTGAAGATTCATCACCGTTTGCATAAGCGCCTGACCCATCACAAATCCATGCTTTGTTTGCCCTTTTTCAATAATACCAAGCACAGCTACACCATCTACATCGTCGCGATCCAATAAGCGCTTGATCGCCAGTGGCTTTTCTACCGACCCTGGTACCCACACTTCGGCAACAATTTCTACCTTTAATTCTTCAGCCGCACGACGTGCTTCGTCGAGCATTTGCGAAACCAATGAATGGTGAAAAGATCCTAAAACAATTCCAATACGTTTCATACTCTTTATGCTTATCACGCCCGTTCCCAAGTTTCAATATTCACCTTGTCGCCCACCTTTTTCTGCCCAAATGTTGTATGTGCGAGCGTTGCGGGAATAAAGTAGATATCAAATGCATTTGTTGAAGCGTCAAAATTGGTAATGGTAAGACTTGCGCCATTTAGCGCCACGAAACCCTTTTCTTGCAAAGGACGCACAAGAGTTTGCGGCGCTTCAAAACGCATCACCGTTGTTTCACCCTCTTTTCGCACTTGCACGATAGTCGCCAACCCTTCTACGTGCCCTGACACAATATGTCCCCCTACTTCGTCTCCCACTTTAAATGAACGTTCCACGTTTACCCGATCACCTACATTTAAATTCCCGAATGTTGTTTTTTGTAATGTCTCTTCCATGGCATCTACGCTAAATGTGCGCCATGTACGCGCCACAAGCGTCATACAAACTCCGTCAATTGCAATACTTGCTCCGCGCTTTACACGACGCAAAAAACGATGCGATGTCTGAATGGTAATCTGCTTAATTCCCTTCCCCTCAATCTTCACTACTACGCCCACTTCTTCTATGATTCCCGTAAACATACTTCTAATGCAGTCCTGAAAATTGATCATTCAAGCTCTCCCCCGGCGCGTATTCAATTTGCGCA
>CAYPYH010000056.1:0-5843 GCA_964415145.1 uncultured Gammaproteobacteria bacterium | reverse complement strand
TTTAGTCTTGCGACCGTACTCCCCAGGCGGAGTGCTTAACGTGTTAACTTGTTTCAACGGCACTGGCAGGGTCGATACTGCCAATACCTAGCACTCATCGTTTACGGCATGGACTACAGGGGTATCTAATCCCTTTCGCTACCCATGCTTTCGTACATCAGCGTCAGGAACGTTCCAGTAAGCTGCTTTCGCATTTGGTGTTCTATCTAATCTTAACGGATTTTACCCCTACACTAGACATTCCGCTTACCTCTCCCGTCCTCTAGCCTCACAGTATCATTCGCGGCATTTGGGTTGAGCCCAAATATTTAACGAATGACTTATGAAGCCGCCTGCGTACGCTTTACGCCCAATAAATCCGGTCAATGTTCGAGGTCTCTGTATTACCGCTGCTGCTGGCACAGAGTTAGCAACCTCTTTCTTCTGGGGTACCGTCATGAATTCGTCCCCCAGGACAGTCGTTTACGATCCGAAAACCGTCATCCGACACGCGGCATAGCTCCTTCACACTTTCGTGCATTGAGGAAGATTCTCGACTGCAGCCACCCGTAGGTGTCTGGGCCGTGTCTCAGTCCCAGTGAGCCGGGTAATGCTCTCACACCCGGTATCCGTCATTGCCTTGGTGGGCCATTACCCCACCAACTAGCTGATAGACCATAGGCCCCTCTTAAACCGCCGGAACTTTCGATGCAAAGACATAGTCAATGTATCAATATCGCGTATTAGCTATCGTTTCCAATAGTTATTCGCGAGTTTAAGGTAGGTTACCAATGTGTTACGCTCCCGTTTGCCACTAACATTATCAATGCAAGCACCGATAATATTCGTTCGACTTGCATGCCTTATACTTGCCGCCAACATTCGACCTGAGCCAGGATCAAACTCTCATAAAAATTACCGCACTCTTTCGAGTGGGCATCTGTCTCAAATAGACGTTGTAATCTCGCAGATGTGAATTGTGAATGATCTTTTGCAGGTCCAGATCAACTTGCGGGCGTACTTTAACCCATCTAAAAAACCCTGTCAAGTCCGGATTGTAAGGGTCAAACGCATGTTTTGAGAGATGGACTTTGAAGGCACTAAAAGTATCCTGGACATCAATGAAAAATCGGCTAATCTTTGGTGATTTTTGTACCTAGCGGGACTTGCGCCATTTCTCAATTGCAGCATGATTTCCAGAGAGTAGCACCTCAGGAACGGACCATTTCTCTTTTTTAAAGAGTCCCAAGCGTGCTTCAAAATGCTCAGGTTTTGTATATTGTGGATATTCTGTGGACCCCTCTTCATTGTGAGACTCCTCATTTAAAGACTCCTCTTTGCCCAAAACCCCTGGAATATGGCGAGCGATCGCGTCGGCCATTGTAAGTGACGGAAGCTCACCCCCCGTAAGCACATAGGGCCCTACCGAAAAGACTTCGTCAGCCAAATGTTCCTCTACACGGGCATCGACCCCTTCATAGCGTCCACAGATAAAGATAATTTGATCATAATCGGCCGCAAGGCGCTTGCTGTCAGCTTGAGTAAATTGCTTACCCGAAGCGGCGGTCATAATCACGCAAGACTTAAGCTTTCTCTTTTTGATCTTTTTGAGCGCATCAAAAATGGGCTGCACCATTAAAAGCATGCCCGGACCCCCACCATACGGCGTATCGTCCACCGAATTATGCTTACCGGTCGCATATTTACGCAATTGGTGTGCCTTAATCTGAATAAGATTATTTTTCTGTGCCCGACCTAAAATAGAGGCATTCACATATGGCTTAATCACTTCAGGGAAAAGGGTAATGATATCGATGCGTTTCATAGATACGAATAGTATACAGTAACTACCTCTATTTACGACTGGTATATATAGGCATAAACTAGTTTCCAGCTATGCATATTGATATCGAGGTTATTAAACCAATTATTAAAAAGGCTCGTGAAATTGCACTTCCATATTACGGAAATGTTGCTCATATTGAAAAAAGTGCACAAATGAACGATGTGCTTACCGCGCTTGATACAGAAATTGAAACATATCTTAAGAGCGAATTAGCCATTCATTATCCAGATATTGCCTTTGTCGGTGAAGAAACAGGAGGTGACAGATCCGCTACTAGAAAATGGCTTTGTGATCCGATAGACGGAACTGCTCTCTTCGTACGAGGAATGCCTTTTTGTACGACCATGCTCGCCCTCATAGAGGATGGTCAAGTTACTTTTTCCGTAATTTATGATTTTGTTACAGATCACTTCTATCACGCAATTAAAGGTGCTGGGGCGTTTTGCGACGGCGCACCAATTCATGTAAGTGACCGCTCTTCAGGAAAAGCATACCTTTCCTGGGAAACACACCTCACGAAACCTGAAAATTTGGAAACGCATTTTCAATTAATGAAACATGGTTCATTTTTTAAGACTATGACCGCTGGACATGAGTTCATCCTTGTTGCAACAGGAAAAATTGAAGGGCGCATTTGCTTTGATCCATTTGGAGGAGACTATGATTACGCCGCAGGCTCATTATTAGTAAGTGAGGCGGGTGGAGTGGTAGCTAATATTGGAAGTTCTGTATACGACTATACAAATCTAAACTTCATTGCATCGAATAAAGAAATATTCTCTGCACTCACTCAAGGTCCAGACGCCGTTTTCCCAATTCAATCATAAACCAAACGGCTGTTCTTGGTGCTATACTACTGACATTACGTATGTCAGTCATTTCACTGCAAGATATTTATTTCGTGACCATGCTCTTTGCGGCGCTCATTTCTCTAACGGGAGCGGCACTGTTTTATCAGGCCTATAGAAAAGAAAGTGCGTTGCAGGCTCCTTGGCGAGCGATCGGGTTTGGTGCACTTTCAGTCGCTTTCTTGTGCGCAATCATTCAACTACGCTGGCCTTTTGTCTACGAATTACAATTACTTCTAGAGGCATTTGGATTCATTGCGATTTATCGAGGCATGACAGTAGACCCTTATGTATCCTATTTACAAAAGGCATCGTCTATCGAATACGACAAGGCTGTAGAGGAAGGAATATATAGAAATAAGCAAACGAATTGGGTGCGACGAGGACTGTCACAATTCTCACAAGTGCAAGATCCAGATACAAATGCATTCGCCATACTTACCCTTACCTTTCTCGCGAGCATCGTTCTTTACATCATGAACCTCAGCGCATGGGTTCACAATCTCTCCCTCGTATTTTTTAGCCTTTCTCTTATCTATATTGTACGCACCATCGTTTTACAGACCCATCGATTGATTACGGAGAAGTCAGGCAAAAAAGTAGGCATTTACAATATTCTTCCTCTCGCGGCATATGTCTTTTTTGCCACACGCTTCCTTATACTCATATTCCTATCCCCTCTTTTCACACCCTTACTCAGCACGCTGCTGCTAGATTCAAACAGTTTACCTGGCATGAGTCTGTCTGCAACATTTGCAGGACTCTTGTGTATTGCACTGTGGCTTTGGCCATTCATTCATTCGCGCACATCGGTGCGCGCCCATATCGTCATCCTACTCCTCGCCTTGCTCGCAACTGCGTTTTACTACACAACACTATAATGAAATATAAAACCACCTCTATAAGGAAGTGGTTTTATTGTGTACTAGATGTTCAAGCTATCAAGAACGCTTGTGTCTGGATCGGTATCGTCGTGGAAGTCATCTGAATCATTCGCGGCCACAGCTGTTACAGGAGTTTGAGCAATAGCTGCGCCCACTGGAGCTGCAACCACATTTCCATCAGCGTCTACCGCAGGAGTTGCGAAACGACGAGACCCTTCTGGTTCGTAGATCTTAAGGTTTACGCGCGCATTGTCCTTAGCTCCTACAATCTTTAATAGTGTGCGGATTGAACGAGCGGTTTGCCCAGAGCGACCAATCACGTATCCCATGTCTGCTGGATTTACATGAAGGGTAATGAGGACTCCGCGTTCGTCGATCGTCCGGTCGGTCTTTACGTCGTCGGGATTATTCACAATCGCCTTCACAAGGAACTCAACAAATGTTTGATCTTTTTCCATATCGGATTAATATTCTTGGTTACCACATTAGCATAGCGAAGAGTTGAAAAGGGGTCAATGAAGGATGTGAAATAAAAATAGGCGCCACGCCATGCGACACCTACGCGAGTGCTACGGGGCAACTTGGTTTAAATGTGCAATGACGCGATCCGCGATCTCGTCCGTCAGACCTATGTGTTCATTTGTAAGGAACAGGTGAGGCGATTGATTGGACAAAAATGTCCTATGGTCGTCCAAAATCGCATACCTCTCCACTGACTGCACCCTGGGTACAGCAAGCCATTCTTCAATTTCTAGCCCGCGAAATCCAAGATGCCCATTGGATCCCAGATTTGGCGTTACGTCGAACAACTCTCCAACAATTGCTCGTACGCGAGGTAGCTGCACAGAGTTAAGTCGCCAACCTGAACTAAGAACAATATAACATCCTGTTTCTCGCTGGATACGGTGCACCATTGTCGCCTTCTGTGGCTCAATATCTAAACCTGGCCCAAAACGAATGGTAGAAAGAATGCAGTTCAGCACTCCATCGATATCAAGAAAAAGGATTTTCATTTAGCCCCCTGAAAGGATGTTACATGTATGTTAAAAGATTGACAAACGCTCATAAACACCCTAAGTATAGCCACGTTCACCAACCTCATGTCGAGTGATGGAGGCCAAGATGGCGTATCGAAGGAGGGATCCAGACACGGGAAGGCCTCTGACGGACGATGACCGGTCACTAGCACAACGCAAGTTGACCGATCGCCAAAGGGCACGACGCTTCTTCGAAGGACTGGACATCAAGTCGAACCCAAACGGAACATTTCCCTCAGGCATCCCCGGAATCGACCATGACGGCAATCCGGAGCCGCCCACGCCGTTTGGGCGTGCATATCCACCCGTGCCCAAGAAGTAATTTTACTTGCGAGCTGCCACTAAGGCAGTTCTTATTTTTAGGCCATAAATCGCGCAGTACCCCCTGGCCATTGACAATATCGCCAATGTTTGCTATATTCCGGGTCTCCGCTTTCGTTGCGCACTTAGCGCACATAAGCTTCTATGTTATGCCATGCATCATCTAGAGGTTAGGCGGCATAACATAATTTATGGAAAATGAAATAATTACCGCTACAAGCGGTTTCTCTCAACTTGGGATTTCCCCACGATTGTTGGCCCTTCTCGAAAAAAAGTCCTTCACAGTCCCAACTCCGATTCAGCACCAAGCAATTCCAGTTGCTATTAAAGGTCAAGACGTTATTGGTATCGCTCAAACCGGTACCGGTAAAACGCTCGGTTTTGGTATTCCAATGCTCGACGTACTTTCTAAAACAAAGGGAGTTGGTGTGATTATCGTACCAACACGTGAACTTGCGCTTCAGGTAGAAGACAGTTTGCGTCCATTTGCAGACGGAATGGGTATGCGCACTGCCGTTTTGATCGGTGGAGCTTCAATGCAAATCCAGCGCCAAATCTTGCAAAAGCGTCCTCGTATCATTGTTGCAACTCCAGGTCGTTTGATCGACCATATGGAACGTTTCCGTCTTTCACTTCACAATACAGATGTATTGATTTTGGACGAAGCTGACCGCATGCTCGACATGGGATTTGCTCCGCAAATTAACCGTATTTTGGAATCTGTTCCAGAAGAACGTCAAACCATGCTTTTCTCTGCAACCATGCCAAGCGACATCGTGTCTATTGCGCATAAGCACATGAAAACACCTACGCATATCGAAGTAGCGCCAGCCGGAACTGCAAACGAAATGGTAGAACAAGAACTCTTCTTCGTACGTAAAGACGATCGTCCGGCTCTTTTGAACGCCTGTTTGAAAGAAGCGACTGG
>CAYPYH010000055.1:0-5917 GCA_964415145.1 uncultured Gammaproteobacteria bacterium | reverse complement strand
CGCAAACTCAGTACCGTCCGTTGGTCGCGAAGAGGGAAGCCGCCCACCTCGTAAACCATTCTCAAAACCACGATCACATTAATCCCACATGGGTTACGAACATCTCGCAATTAGTTTGCATTCAAGAAGCGGCGCGCAGCATTGGCAGCGCGCCGCCCTTGTTATCGCTATTCTTAGCGGTTTTCTAACCGGTCTATTTATTTATGCCTCTCTATTCAATCGCCTAACCGTTCCCCTCGCCACAGACCCAGCAATCATTGGCGTGTCTTTGCATGCAAAAGACATCCAAACACAAATAACACAAGAATTACTTGGCTATCTTCAAGAAACATCTAGCGTTGGTGTCACAGGCAATACGAACAATCCATTCCTTGCAGATATCCATGTAGGCATACTCACCCCAGTAACTAAAAAAACCCCTACGGTTACCCTCGTATCTTTGTGGCCAAAATCCTATATATCGTATAAAAATACGCTTCTTCCCTTAAGAATGCGCGATTATGGCCTGGAGATCTCCACGCGTAGACAAAGACATCTGGGGACGCCCCTAATCACCAAGAACATGTCCTTCATTCACATGAAACACGTGACCCTACCTGGTCTATTCTCCAATCTAACCGTATCTAAACTGGAATTCAATAAAGACCGTGTCCTTATTGTAAGCGGGGAAAGCGAAGAGAGTGGATTCATTGAACTCCTCAGCGCCCTTAATCGCCCTATTCTTACAAAAGAAACAACACTTGAAGATGGTACGTCCATCATTGAGCTAAGGGCCGCTTCGCACACCCCTACAATAGAAATAAATGGGAATATTTCCACCTATTCTTCCACACAGCCCTTCTTTCTTGCAACCCAAAATAAAGACAGTGGATTCTGGGCGCTTCGCAATATTCCAACAACAGCCTCGGCTGCGGAATCATCGCCCTTGGCGCCAAGCACATGTCCCCACGGGTCCCTTGGTGAAATCCAAAAAGATGACTCATCCATGTTTACCCAGTACAAGTTTGTCAACAATATCCTAGACAAAGTTACATTGACTAAATCCATGGCTCATCTGTGTATAACTGTGGATAAGTTGTGAGTTGTACACTAGTTATCCACAGGTGCATAAAAGTGTAATTCAAAAATAGGCCTAAATGGCCTGTTTTTAATAATCAAAGCGGTGTTGACATTAGTTGTTCAAAGGTCGATAATAGAATCACAAACGTTCTTTCTACAATCTTCGTGATTAACACGGGGGAGGTGTCCCGAAAGCCCACATGCGTTGCTTTTTTTGGGGCATATCTCCGTACTTTACTGACATACCACAGGTTCGGGGGAATGCTGTGTATATTGGTAGAGTGGGAACAGTGTTCATTATTGGTCAGTTGACGCCGACAAGAAGGTCGAGACGTGCACAGAATTCATTTCTGCTCACATCCCGACCTTCACGCACGGTGTCCTCACCTCAACGTGAAGGGAACGACATCTATATAAACAGGTCGCTTTCCCTTCTTTTCTTTTTAAAAGACTTCCGCTATAGTGGCCATGTTAAATATCATATGGAAAAACAGAAAGCTTATACTCCCGACTTCCTAAAGGAAATGGAAACCGTGCTCCTTGGTGAGCAAGGACGTCTTCAGTCTGCCCTCGCGCGCATTACGACCAAAAAACAGCCAAATAGTGCTGCCGACGCTCTTTTTCCAGACTATGGCGACGGGGAAGACGAAAGCGCAATGGAAGTTGCTGAATTTGAGAATTCTCTTTCTCTTGAATATGAAATTGAGAAAAATTTACGTGATATTAGCGCGGCACTAGGTCGTATTAGTGATAAAACCTATGGAATCGACAAATATACCGGAGAGCTTATTTCACAAGACCGCCTCCGCGCAAGACCAACGTCAACTACTTCTGTGGAAAGCAAAAAGACCCTCACTCAAGAACTATAAGTGGAACATTGAATACACGCTCTTGGCCGTCGCTTTTATCGATACGCTCTTTAAGTACCTTGCCCTTACACTACTTCCACTTAATACGCCCCTTTTTCATTTCTGGCTCCTTGACCTCATGCTATTTCAAAATCGAGGTATTGCCTTTAGTCTTCCTTTGCCCGGAACCATATCTATCCTCATTTCTATCGGACTCATTGGGTATTTTGCAAGATCCTATGCTGTCGCCCATGCGCGTGCAATCAAAATTGCGGCGCTGTGCATTGTACTAGGAGCCCTTTCCAATTTATCTGACCGAATATTCCATGGTTTCGTGATTGATTATCTACTTTTCTTTGGACGCTCCGCGATCAATCTGGCAGATATCCTCATCCTTACTGGCCTTTTCCTACATGTGAAGTACAATGCAAGCATAAATTAAACACTCCCTCTTGTTTTTTAAACTATGGGGAGTGTTTCTTTGTTTTC
Organism: uncultured Gammaproteobacteria bacterium; assembly: GCA_964415145.1. Taxonomy (GTDB): domain Bacteria; phylum Patescibacteriota; class Patescibacteriia; order UBA9934; family UBA9934; genus CAYFMS01. The sequence continues at coordinate 3,521 of CAYPYH010000055.1, read as the reverse complement.
TTTATTTGCGCTTGGTCTTGATGTGCACAAAATACGTGTAGAAGTGGATGTTTCGCCAGGGCTCCCAGCCTTTCACGTGGTCGGTTTAACCGACACTGTCGTTCAAGAGTCCAAAGACCGCATACGTGCCGCTTTTACCAATAGTGGATTCACCTTTCCTCGAGGCAAGGTCATTGTAAATCTAGCACCAGCAAATCTCCATAAAACAGGATCCTCTTTTGATCTCCCTATCGCTCTAGGCATTCTACTTGCAGAAAAAATGATCCCCCCTTTGGCATCTGAAGCGTTTTTCATAGGGGAGCTAGGGTTAGACGGAAGTATCCGTAACACAGAAGGAACCTTTTTATTTGCTCAGTGGGCACTCGCTCACGCAAAAGAGCTCTACATTGCAAAAGACGCTCTTCCTTTTGCCTACATGCGGTGCCCGCAACCTTCAACCCACGGAGCAAGAACGCTTCTCGAGCTCGTGACCACCCTACGAACACGTACACAAAATACGTTACCCAATCCAAGCGCTACCAATACGATCACCTCACACTCATCAGATTACATTGACTTATCGGATATCGTTGGGCATCGCACGGCAAAACGCGCATTAGAAATAGCTGCCGTAGGCAAACATCACCTTTGCCTATGGGGATCCCCTGGTACCGGTAAGAGCATGCTTGCAAAAGCACTTCAAGGAATACTGCCCTCGCTTACCGACAGCCAGTGGTCAGACCTTCAACGCATTCATTCTATACGCACATCCATAGAGCCACATGCTTCTTTATCCTATGAGCGTCCTTTTCGTGCGCCACATCACACCACAAGCTCTGCAGCGCTCATTGGGGGAGGATCTTTCCCGCGCCCTGGCGAGGTTTCACTCGCGCATCATGGAATTTTATTCCTCGATGAACTCGCTGAGTTTCCGCGCGGCCACATAGATCAGCTGCGCCAACCTCTTTCTGAAAAGACGATCACTATTGGGCGTGCGAAATATACACATACATTTCCTGCAGATTTTCAACTGGTGGCCGCCACAAATCCATGTCCTTGCGGTTACTATGGAGATGTTGAGGTGCCCTGTACCTGCCTTGAAACTACACGAAAAAAGTACATCGGAAAGATCTCAGGACCAATCCTGGATCGCATTGATCTACATGTGCATGTACGCCGCCAAGCACTCGTGCAAACAAAACAGACGGATCAACCAGAATCTACCACCGACGTACGTAAGCGTGTACTTGCCGCACAAACCTTTGCCCAAGCGCACAATACACAAAGTACAGCACTCACCCTCAAAACAATTTCGAATTTTACTTTCGACGCAGAGCCCTTACATGAAGCCACGTTACTTGCACAAACCAATAATCTCTCCGTTCGTAGTTTTATAAAGCTCTTGCGCATCGCGAGAACCATCGCAAACCTTGAATTGTCCTTAACCGTCAAAAAACCACACCTCGAAGAGGCATGGTCTTTTAAATCTCCTTTGGTATTTTAGCGCACGTATTCAAGTGGATTGCGTAGTGAGCCATTTTGTCGCACCTCAAAGTGTAAATGCGTTCCCGTAGAGCGCCCTGTGGTTCCACAGCGACCAAGCGCCGCTCCGCGAGCAACAACATCCCCCGTTGATACATATAAACTTGCATGGTGACCATAGCGTGTCGTAAGTCCGCCTCCGTGGTCGATATCAACCGCATACCCATATCCCCCCTTCCATCCGGCAAATATTACCGTTCCCGCATCTGCCGCATAGTTATCATTTGTAAACTTACAGTCAACGTCGATTCCGGTGTGCTTCCAGCCGAAGTACTGTGTAATCACGCGTAGATCCGTTGGCCAAAGCATGCTTCCTGTACCCGTTCCAGATCCACCACCCGCACCCGGCTTTCCGCCACTTGGTGCCGCGAACACACGTCCCACAGAAGAAGGAGCGCTTGCAATAGCCTTAATTTCTCCCCCTGGAACAACTAATTTTGTTCCAACAGAAATAGCATCATCCGGACTCAACTTATTGAATGCGTAAATCTCTTCTATCTTTACACCATAACGAGAAGCAATCTTAGTCATCGTTTCACCCTTTCCAACTGTATGCGTCACACCCGATACTGGGAGAATAGTGAGCTCTTTTCCCGTACGAATAGAGCTGCGCGCAGATAAGTTATTAGACCACAAAAGCGTGTTAAGCGAGATATTAAACTTCGCCGCAATATCTGAAAGGGTATCTCCCTCTTCAACCGCATAGGTGATAATCTCCTCTCTTGGCGCTACCGAATCGGCTCCTTGCATAGCGCGCGGCGCGCTAAGACCTGAGCTTGTTGCAAATACATTCGCCCCAACAGCGTCGCTAGACGTCACTCCATATGTACGCGACGCAAGTCCGATATCCTCCAAATAACTCGTTGGTGTATGTGCGGCTACTGACTCAAGCACTACTTCTTGCTCAATAAAACGTTCTCCTTCATTTACAACCAATGCATACATAAGAGAGTCTTCACCGAATGTTTCAGCACGTACCGCAGACGCTTGCAAGTTAAATCCAAAGGCCACCAATAATACAAAGGCGACAATAGCATGCACCGTATACCGATTGGCGATGCGGTACATAAGGCGATTTTTAGCCGGTTGGTACAAATCTCCTACCTGTTTACGCAAAGCGTACAAAGTTCCATATACGGGGATTCCAAGGGACAGAAAAATCGCCCAAAGGACACGCCCCGGCAGAAGGAGAACCGAAAGAAATGTAAGTACGTACGGCTTTAAATAAACAAGTCCACGCACCACAAAAAGGGCAAGCCGCAAACAAAGAGCAATGAGGCGATCTTTGATTGTCACAGTAAAATCAGTGTAGCGCGCCACCCAAGAAACGTCAAGCAGAAAGCAATACTTTTTAGCCAATATTAGCCATCTTATTAAAACTCCCACACCCCGTACCCGCCGGTTGACAGATAGGCTTTTTTTGCCTACACTTTGGCACATCTATGACATATATTTTCGAGAAATCACCAGACAATAAAGCGATCTTCACCCTCACCATTCCAAAGGCAGACGTAGAAGCCGGAATGAAAAAGGCTGCCCAGACACTTTCTGAAGATTCTTCTATCCCAGGATTTCGTCCAGGAAAAGCCCCTTATGAAGCACTTGTTGCGCGCCACGGGGAAATGAAGCTTTTGGATATCGCAGCCGAAGACCTTATCCGTCACGCTTTTGTAGAAGCGGTAGAAAAAGAAGGGATTGTAACCACTGGGCAGCCATATTTTCACGCAGAGAAACTCGCACCGGGTAATGATGTTGTGATTCGCGCCGAAATTGCTCTTTACCCTACAATCACAAAACTCGCCGACCCAGCAGCACTCAAAGTAGAAAAGAAAAATGTAGAACCATCCACAGAAGATATCGAAAAAGCGCTTAATAGCTTGGCTGACATGCAAACTTCGGAAGAAAAAGCTCCAGAAGATCACGTACTCACCATGGGCGACAAGGCTATTACGATCATTACGCTTAAAGATGGTGCCGTTGTACTTGAAGGTGGGGAAGCA
>CAYPYH010000054.1:0-6027 GCA_964415145.1 uncultured Gammaproteobacteria bacterium | reverse complement strand
CCATTCTTGAACTCTTCCAAAAGGAAAGTAGTTTCATCTACCAATCGATTATTTCCGCACGACGCATTGCGATTATTAAATTCGCAAAACCTATACCAACTGATTTAGGCGAAATTTGGTTCTTGGAACTATCGGACCAAAAGCCTGATGGCAGCCAAAAGAGCGGCTACGACCACATTGAGGTGTATCCGATTGAAGGTAATGCTGACGCACTTGCCTCTGAACTTGAGTTTATGCGCGGTATTGAATGGGAAAAAGTTGTTCGCCCGCATCACACGACGTATGACTTGCCTATTTTTGAAGATTTTAAGGTCCGACTGGAAGATGAACCCTTGATTGATAAAATTAAGCGCGAAGAGATGATATAAAAAACGCCGCCTCTTGCGAAGCGGCACGCGCGGAAAAGGTTGCTCCAGAAAGTTCTACTCGTCGATGTAGCGCAGGGCGCCCTTGCGCTCGAGGAATTCGACCATGACCATCATGAGACCGAAGGCACCAATCACTCCCGTGATCAGCAGCCACACCATCCCTAGAAGAGGGCTCTGGATGTGTGGAGCACTGAAGCTCCAAATCACCATGGTCAAGATGATGATACTCCATCCGGTTCGCCTACGCATGGTCGGAGGCACACGCAGGATCCGCCGAATGAAGAAGGCCGCAAGCCGATCTCGATCCGTTCTCAGGTTCACAACTTGGGGCACGCGGGACTCGTCTGGACTCTCAACCATCACTCACCTCTCTGTCAAATCTTCTACCCTAAAATCACGCCTTTTGTCAAGATGGCATGACGTCCGGCCCCTGGTCTGCTAAACTACGTTTACTATGAAACTCTCACAGTTTGATCCAGAAATTGCACAGGCACTCCAGGGGGAATTGGAGCGCGAGCGTCATGGACTTGAAATGATTCCATCTGAAAACTTCGTATCCGAAGCCGTACTTGAGGCACTTGGAAGTGTGGCGACCAATAAATACGCCGAAGGGTACCCAGGGAAGCGCTATTACGGTGGATGTGAGTATATCGACCGTATTGAGGCACTTGCTATTAGTCGTGCCAAGCAGATTTTTGGTGCCGAACATGTAAATGTGCAACCGCTTTCAGGTGCGCCTGCGAATATCGCCGTATACAATGCGCTCCTTAGCCCAGGTGACACCGTGCTTGGAATGGACCTTTCTCATGGTGGTCACCTCACCCACGGACATCCCGTTACTCAATCCGCTCAGCTCTACCGATTTGTACGTTATAAAACCAATGCGACGGGTGCCCTTGATTTAAATGAACTCGAAGTCATGGCGAATCAAGAAAAACCTAAGCTTATTCTTGTTGGATATTCAGCGTATTCGCGTGATATCGATTATAAGCGCGTAAAAGAAATCGCCGATAAAGTAGGAGCAATTACCATGGCCGACATTTCGCATATCGCTGGGCTCATTGCTGGGGGTGAAATGAATAATCCGATTCCGTACATCGATGTCGTCACCACAACCACACACAAGACTTTGCGCGGACCTCGTGGCGGAATGATTATGTGTAAAAAGGAGTTTGCAAAAGCAATCGATAAATCGATTTTCCCTGGACTTCAAGGAGGCCCTCATCAAAATGCGATTACCGCAAAAGCGGTCGCATTCAAAGAAGCACTTGAGCCTTCATTCAAACTATACGCTCAACAAATTCGCAAGAATGCAAAAGTACTTGAAAAGGAATTGCTCGCGCGCGACTATACACTTTGCTTTGGCGGAACCGACAATCACCTTCTCTTGATCGACGTTACATCAAAAGGCGTCACAGGAGCTGAGGCAGAAAAAGCACTCGACTTAGCCGGGATTACCGTAAACAAAAACATGATTCCAGACGACCCACGCTCGCCCATGGACCCGTCGGGTATTCGCCTGGGAACTCCGGCGCTTACCACACGAGGTTTTGTAGAATCAGACATGCTGCACGTAGTTAATTGGATCGACCAAGCCATTACGCATTCAAATGATGAGTCGGTTTTGCAAAGTATTAAAGCTGAGATCACTGAATATACAAATAAGTTCCCCATGTATAGTAACTTGCAATATAGCGAGTAAGTGAGCTCTGGGGGAAAAATAAAGCATAATCACGTAGATGCCCATAAAGCTCCTACGTGATTTTATTTTCTTTCATAAAGATAGAGGCCCGCCACTCCCTTGCAACCGTCCGTTGCTTAGGAGTGGCGGGCCTGAGGGGGACCAGGGCCTAGAACCAGATGCCGCCACCGAACGCGGGGAGCGCGTCCACGAGGTATGACCCCCAGACTCCGTCAACATTGCCGTCCTCCCAGACGAAGCTGGAAGGCATGCGCTGAAGGCCATCGGAAGCATCGTTGTGCCCGAGGTCATTGGGCACGGTGCCCATGTAGCCACGGATCACTTCGAGGTTGTCTCCCGAGATGTGAAGGACGAGCATCTTCTCGTCGCCGACGTCACAGCCCTGATCGGCCGTGTCCATGCACAGGATGTCGCCGACGGTGTAGCTGAGTCCGGTTCCCGCAGTGATCACCGTATCGGTCGCCGCGAGATTGTCCTCGTTCAGCACCGAAGCGGTGAGAAAGGCACCACCATTCACGGTTCCTTCGGCCGGGATCGAGATCCGGATCGAGTCGTCATTGGCCGCGCTCGCGCCACTGGTGTTCATGTACACCGAGAACACGTGCGTGGTACCCGCCGGCACCACCACAGGTGTCGACAGGATCAGACGAGCATACCCCAGAGGTGCACTTGTCGTGCGGCACCGAGAGCCATCCTCACGCAGCAACTGCCAATCGGCGTCACCCGATTCGAGCGGCATAGCGAGGCCGGCGTCGGACAGGTCGTAGATCGAGAAGTCTGCAGCATCGAGTGCCCCCGAAGGGTTCACGTCGGTGTCGCAGTTGTTCCAATCGCTCGCCGCGTTGTCCGTGGCGGAGATCTGGAATATGACCTGATCCATGACGCAGTCTTCCGGCGAGGAGCAGTTCACGTTGAACCGGAACACCTCGATGTTCCCGGGCACCTTCGCGCCCGAAGGCGAGGAGGCGTTGACCGAGACCGTGGGCTTCGTTTCGAACAGGTACATGGTGTTGGCAGGCGCATCGCCCGTCCACTCCACGAACTCGCCCGAAGCCGCGCCGTACCCCTGCACGTTCACGAGGGTCGGGGTGACCGAGTCGCCGCTGTAGGCCGAACCATTCGGGTACGAGACGTGTACGTCCGTATCGGCGTAAGCAGTGATGTAGATGTATCCCCCCTGAGGCACGATCTCGTTCAGACCGGTCAGACGCAGATCACCCATCGAACCAATGAGGCCCAGATGGTCGAAGCCACCGACCTCGAGCTGGATCAGCTCGTACATCCGGTCGTCACCATCGAATTCGAGCGTGAGCTCGTCGAGGGCAACGTCACCGTACAAGGCCACACAGCGCCAGGTGGCGATGTGATTGCTCAGAGTGTCGGCGAGCAGCAGGTCATCATTGGGCGTTCCGGACCACAGCTCGCAGTCGAGCGCCTCGGTCGAGATGACCGTGACCACAGGACCGTACTGGGTCCCGATCCAGGACACGTCATCCCCGGTGATCCCGCTCTGGGCATTCACCGTGGTGAGCACGAACTGGGACGTCGGCGAGCTCAGCGGTCCACCGATCGTGGTGTCCGCCTCGAGAACCAACTCCATCGTCTGCCCCACCGGGATGACGAAGGAGTCGTGGAAGTCGAGCTCATTGCCCAAGCTCAGGAGCTCGGGACCCGCCACCGTCACACCACCCACGGTCAGGTTGATGCTCTGGTACAGATCCGGATCGCCGAGATGATCGAAGTGGAGATCGTCCACGCCGATGTCGCCCCCGTGCGCCGTGCACTCGAAGGAGGCGACCTCGACGTTCTGCGCGCCGCGCACGATCGAGCTGTCGACGATCGACGAACCCGAAGTGCACTCGAGCCAGGAGTCGACAACCGTCTTGGTGACGGCATTCGACAGGGTCGTGAACGCACCCGCCACTGACGCCGCCTGGTACTGCCGCGTCGTGCCCAAAGGCACGGTGAGCGACAGCGTCTTCTGCAGCGTGGCGACCCCGGTCGGGTCGGCTGTGGTGTTGGCACCGCGGACCAGAACCGGACGCGCGTTGAACGGCGTCAGACACTGGGTGCCGAACATCCACTGGCGTGCCTGCGGGATCGGGGTTCCACACCCGCCCCCGTAGTTGGGCTGACCGACGAAGAACACGACCCACTGCCCCGGCGTGACGCCGGAAGCGGTGAAGGTGGTCTGCTGGCCAGGGACCAGATGGTCCACGGTGAGCTCAGGGATGTAGACCAGCCCACCGGAAGTGAGCAAGATCTCACCCTGATCGACGAGCTCGTCGATCTCGCTCCACTCGGACGCCAGGGGCATCGGGGTGGAGACGATCTCGCCAAGCTCGAGCGCACCCTGACCGCAAGCGGCGAGGATGAGGAAGAACAAGTGTCGCATGAGCACCTCTCGAAAGACGAAGAGTTGTGGAACTCACAACCTTCTGGCACTAAGGCCATTTTTAGGCTCAAATAAGCGCAAAAATGGCCCCACTACCCAAACAAAGAACGGGGCTTAGAGTAACACAAAAAGGGCATTTTGTCAATGCCTATGGGGTATTCCTCACCTACGCGAGGGTGCTTACATCAATTGCAATGAACTCCGCATTTTGTGAGGCGCGTATCGAAACAGCAGATTCATCCGTAATACGCACCTGATCCCCCGCTTGCATGACCTGCCCTTGCACCACCACTTCACCACGAGTGAGATATATAAATAATCCTCTCTTTTCTTCTAAATTAATCGTTACTTCTTTTGCTGCAAGACATCGCCCTATAGAAACCGTAGCGTCTGCATACATATTAAGTGCCCCTTCTTTAGACTCCCCACTCGCCACAGGTGTAAGTCCATGCTCCGCAATGCGGTATGAGAAATCTTCCTGACTATAGCTTGGTGCAATCCCGTTTCGACGCGGCAAAAACCATAATTGATACAAGTGCACCGGATCCCCTGCAAGATTTTTCTCTGCGTGAATCACACCCTTACCTGCCGACATGTGCTGTACTTCACCCGCACGAATTGTTTTTACATTTCCCATGTCGTCGCGATGCGTTAATTCCCCTTCGAGCATAATCGTCACAATTTCCATATTGGCATGCGCATGTTCGTCGAATCCATAATACGCGTCAATACGATCATCATTAAATACGCGCAGTGTTCCAAACTGCACATTTGCTGGATCATAATAATTTGCAAATGAAAATAGGTGGTATGTATTTAACCAACCCATCTTATGATGATACCTGTGTGCTGCGGGAATGTGCTGAGTCATGTTTAATCTACGGTTACCGCCTTCGCTAAATTGCGTGGCTTGTCTGGATTGTATCCGCGAAGCACTGCCACATGATACGCGATGAGCTGCAAAGGAAGCACCGAAAGGAGTGCAGTAAATCTTCCATTATTTGGAATTTCAAGTACCGTGTCGGCCACATCTTTTACGAAGTCAGCGCGGTCGGTAATAACGATTACTTTTGCACCGCGTGCACGTACTTCTTGAGCGGCGGTGCGCATTAGGTGACCATGTTCGTCATCAAAAATGGTCAGAATGATTGGCGTCCCTTCGGCGATCAGCGCAAACGGACCATGTTTTAGCGCACCGCCTGGATACCCTTCCGCATGGATATATGTAATCTCCTTAATCTTAAGCGCCCCTTCGTACGCAATCGACATTGCATCACCCTTCCCGAGCACAAATAAATCTGTTGCATCTTTTAATTCTTCTGCGAGCGCTTTACATGCTTCTTCGGTACGAAGTGCTTGGCGTGCAAGTGTTGGCAGACGATGCAGTTCTTCAATGAGCGTACGACGCATTTGCACGCCATGTTCTTTATGCTGCGCAAACCAAATCGCGATCAAGCTCAGTACCGTCACCTGTGTAGTAAATGCCTTTGTGGACGCCACCGCATGTTCGTAGCCGGCGTTCAAATACACGCCACAATTTGTTGAACGTGCAATAAGCGAAC
>CAYPYH010000053.1:0-6074 GCA_964415145.1 uncultured Gammaproteobacteria bacterium | reverse complement strand
CACGCCGTGGGTCAGGGCTTTCAGTGTTGCCTCTGCCTTGCTGCGCCATTGCGCGAAGTGCCTGTTCATGCCGTCGATGAAGGATGCAAACTCCGGGTGCTGGTAGATCGCGGGTTTGATGGCGCTCTTCTCGACCGTGAGGGCAACATAGTTCGGCCTGCCCTCGGCTGCCAGCGAACGGAACAATGTGCTCTTCAATGCGGGACACACGGCCCAGTAAGGCGCAAGTGCCTCAACATCGGCAACGGGAATGCCGCCGCGCAAAGAAATCGCCAAGGTTTCGCTTGGAGCAGAAAACCTGGTTCCATGGGGAACGGGGGACGTGAAAGAAATCATTGCCAACCTCAAATCGCAAGGATATCGCATTTTAGCACTCGAAAATATGGCTGGTGCAAAAGATATTACGACGATTGAAACGACGCCAAAAGATGTACTCGTTTTGGGGAGCGAGGTCGAAGGAATTGCTCCAGATCTTTTGGCGCTTACCGATTTAGCGGTCATTATTCCTATGGCCCAGAAACAATCGCTGAATGTCTCGGTAGCAAGCGGGGTTGCCATGTTCGCCCTGCGTGCGCAATAATAAAGCTATATGAAAACATTCGCTGTTATCATTCCCGCATTTAATGAAGAAGAGAATATTGCATTGTTGCTAGACGATATTGCAAAGCAGCATGTAAGACCGAATGAAATTATTATTGCCGACGCAAATTCGGCCGATCGCACAGTTGAGATTGCGAAAAGTAAAGGTGCTCAAGTGACGAAGGGCGGATTGCCAGGTCCGGGACGTAATGCGGGTGCGCGTGTAGCGGTATCGGACATTTTCTTTTTTATGGACGCCGATGTGCGTCTATTTGATGTAGATTTTTTCGCAAAAGCAGTGGACGAATTCACGAAGCGTGATCTGGGTATTGCAACGTCTGAACTCGACCCCATGTCTAGTCGTTTCGACGACCGGTTTGGCCATTGGGTTTACAATAAATTATTGCACCGTCTGTCAAAGAATAATGCGTATGATGCGGGGTCGCTCATTATTGCAACACGTGAAACGCACCAGGCGGTTAGCGGTTTTGACGAAGCGGTATTACTTGGTGAAGATACGGATTACGCAAATCGTGCCGCGAAGATTGCTTTATTTGGTGTTCTTATGTCTGTGAAGATACCGGTATCCGTACGCCGCTTAGACCGCGATGGCCGTATACGCATTGCTATTAAATATGTTTTAGCAGGGCTGCATCAGGTATTCGCGGGGCCCATTAAGCATGATCATTTCAAATATGGATTCGGGTACGACCACATGAAGAAAAAAACCAAAAAGTAATCAACCGCTCCATAGTTCACATAGTAAAAAATGTGTTATACTCCACTCATTAAGGGGGTATGGCATATCAAATAATTGAAGGGAAAGAATTTACATGGTGGCATTTTTCACAATTGGAAGATGCTGACTTCGACGTCTTGCGTGAAAAGTTTTTATTTCACCCGCTCGACTTTGACGACTTACGAGAAGACACGGAGCTCACAAAGCTCGACGCATACAAGCATTACATGTTTGCGATTTTCAATATTCCTGTTTTTGACGCGCAAAATGAAAGAATTTCAAAACAGAATCTCGCAGTATTTATTGGAAAGGATTATGTAGTCACGGTAACGAAGTATTCACTCGAATCGGTTGATCGTTTCTTTGCGCGCGCACAGCGTAGTTCGGGGCTTCGTCGCGACGCACTTGGGAAGGCAACTGGATACTTTTTATATAAATTACTCGAATACATTTACCGCGATGTAAAAGTAATTTTACGTGAAATCGTGCGTGAAACCGAGGTAGTCGAAAGAGATGTGTATGATCAGCATACGCGTGTTACTACCAAGCGTTTGGGTGTATTGCGGCGAAACGTATTGTTTTTGCGCCATGTGGTTGAGCCGCATAAAATTACGCTCGATCAACTTCGCACCACTGGCAAGGCCTATATTCCGCCAAGTCTCTTTTTGTACTTTGACGACTTGCGTGACTTATTGAACTCCATTTCCGTAGTAATCGATAATGTGGTGAACATCGTGGACGGACTCTTCGATGTAAATGAATCATTCCTGTCGCATCGCACCAATGATTCTATTCGTTTTCTTACAGTCGTATCTGTTATTCTCATGCCCCCAACCCTTGTGACGAGTTATTACGGTATGAATGTAGAGGGGCTTCCATTCGACGAAAGTATCATAATCGTTTCCCTGGTAGTGCTCGTTTCTTTATTAGCTGTTGCTGTCTGGGTATTGCGTGTTGACCGCAAAAAATAATATGCGCCCATTTTTGGTAGATATCATTCCTTCCCATGTCTATTTGAACGCCCAAGACCAAGAGCGCTTATTTGGCACGGGGTATCCAATGACGGTACTAGAGGAACACTCTCAACCAGGGCAAGTGGTATATAAGGAGCGTGTGGAAGTTATTGGGCGCGTAAAGCGTTCAATTCACGTACATGTTTTGGGTCCAGCGTGGGAATATAGTCACGTAGAGGTAACTCCTACGGAAGCAGTTTATTTAGGGTATAAGATCGAAGAAATGCGCACAGGGGAATTGGATGGAGCACCTAGCTGTACACTCCGCGGTCCACATGGGCAGGTTACTTTGAAGCACGGTATTTTAGTGCCTAGACCACATGTTACTTGTTCGGTTGAAGAGGCGTCGCAGTATAAACTTGCGAATGGTCAAGAAGTGGATATTGATATTTTAACGCGTGTACCGGTGCGAGTAGAAAAAGTGGTGGTGCGTGTGCACCCCATGCTTCGTGCGCGTGTCGAATTACATGCAGATTATGCGAGACATATTTGGATCGCAAAACAAACCTATGCAAGAATTATTGAATAAAGTTATTGTTTCTTTTGGTTTCCTGATGCTTATTGCTGGTACGGTTGTCTCGCCAGCATCTCTTCATGCCGCGGGCACGGATGTTGGATTGGTCTATTCAAATTTTAGATTTTCACAGACGCCATTGGTGGCGGGGGAGCAGGTAAGATTTTATGCTTCCATTCGTAATGTTGGAGATACCGATGTTGCGGGCACCATTTCGTTTTATTTGTCGGGGGACATTGTGGGTCGCCCAGTTTCATTTAGTAGCGTAGTGGACGGTTCATACGAAGAAGTGTGGGTAGATTTCATTGTTCCTGAAACAGAATTTAATATCGACGTACAGGTGCGCGCAGAGGGGGATGTGAACACAACGAATAATGGGTATCTTTCACCGCGATATATGCCGCTAACGGATACCGATGGAGATGACATTATGGACGATTCAGACAATTGCGCGACGAAAAAGAATCACAATCAAGCAGATGCGGATAATGATGGCATAGGGGACGCATGTGACACGGTGGTGATTCCTGTGGCGCCAGTAGCACCAATTGCTCCGGTTGCCCCTGTGGTGATTGAAGAGGCGCCAATTGTGGTAGAGAGTCCTGTTGTTCAGGTGGCAGATCCGGCACAAAAAATGGAACAAGCACCCGTAGCGGTGACGACATCGGTTAATGTGACAGAAGATCAATCAGGAGAAGTGGTTAATCAGGATTCGGTGCGCAGCCCAAATGGACATGTTATTCTTTCTCCCAATGCTCGTTTCTCTTATGAGCGGGTAGGGTGGAATGTATACGCGTTTAACGTGCACCGGGTAACCGAAGGGGCGGTGTATACATGGGAAGTATCTGATGGGCGTACGCAGTTGGGTCCGCAAACAACGCTTCATTTCCCGCAGTCAGGGCTTTATACGGTGAAATTGGTTACTTCGGTTAATGACGGAACTTTTGTGAGTGAAGATGTTGCCATTCGTGTTTCATTTTTCCATTTACAAAATCCGTGGCTTGCATCTTTGATCGCGGGGCTACTCGTATTGTGCGGAGTGATTTTGTGGCAAGGTGTGCGTAGTCGCAAACAAGCAGTAGAATAATGTGTTGAAGGGGATTTTCTCACGGACAGTCAGTCTTTCTGGCGCCGCATTCATTGTGGCTATCTTTAGTGTATTGTCGCGCGTCATTGTATTGGTCCGCGACCGCATGTTGGCTGGCGCATTTGGAGCCAGCGAATCTCTCGACATTTACTTTGCCGCATTCCGCATTCCAGATCTTGTATATCAAATGCTGGTTGTGGGGGCATTGTCGGCTTCTTTCATTCCATTATTTTCAAAAATCTATAATAAGGAGGGTGAAGAAGAAGGATGGCGCATGGTAAATAATGTGCTGCATTTGCTCTTGGCTATTTTTATTGTCTGTATTACGGCCGCCTGGTTCTTGGCGCCACAGCTCGCGGCATTGGTAGCTCCTGGAATGAGCGAAGGGGCGATTCAAGACATTGCGCAACTCATGAAATACATGTTCGTGGCACAGGCATTTTTGGCCGTGTCTATGATCTATGGATCGGTGTTGCAAAGTTTACGGCGATTCTTCGTGTATGCATTCGCACCGATTGTTTACAATGTTGGAATTATTTTGGGGCTCATTTTCCTCGTGCCTAAAATGGGACTCATTGGATTGGCATACGGGGTTATTTTGGGCGCGTTTTTCCATATGGCATTACAAATTGCGGGAATGTCGGGCACGGGGTACAAATGGATGTTCATTTTTAAACCATGGGATAAAAATACGCGATACCTTTTGTCCCACACTCCTCCGCGCATGTTGGGGCTTTTGGCTAATCAGCTCATGCTGATGAGTATGACCATTTTTGCATCATGGATCGGAGTAGGGGCGATTGCCATGACTACCTTTGCGTACAATTTGAATTTCTTTCCCGTGGGCGTTATTGGCGTCTCGTACGCAATCGCCGCATTTCCGGCGCTTAGCCATGCCGCACAAACAGACAATGAAGAAGAATTTAGCGGTATTTTGTCAGCAACCATTAAGCAAATATTCTTCTTCCTAATTCCAATTACTGTTATTACGCTTTTAATGCGCGCGCAAATTGTGCGTGCCGTGGTGGGCGCGGGAGCATTCGATTGGGACGCTACCATTGCGACTGCTGAATTGCTTGGACTCTTTGCCCTGAGTTTTATTCCGCAGTCACTCGTATACGTATTTGCGCGCGCTTTTTTCGCTAAAGAAGATACGTTCACGCCACTTTTTGTGGGATTTGGAACCTTGGCCGTGCAACTTGCGCTCACCTTGGTGCTTGTTCCGCTCATTGGTTTGCCTGGCCTTGGAATCGCTTTCACCGTGGCTTCATTTGTACAGGCAGGAATTCTTTGGCTCATTTTCCGATTCTATCTTGCGCGTATTGATTCGGGGGACTTAATGAAATCTCTTGGTCGATTGCTCATTGCAGGACTTTTTGCGGCGGTAACCTTGCAGCTTACCAAGCAAATTGTGGGGGCATATATTGCACTCGACACCTGGTGGCATATTGTTGCGCAATTCGGTATTGGAACCATTGTGAGTTTTGCTATGTACTTTTTGTCCGCTTGGCTTATGGGTGCCGAAGAAATCTCTGCCTTTTTTGCTTCTTTGCGCAAACGCATTTTGTCCAAAGTTCGACCTTCTGAAACGGTTAACTCTTCGCCATCGACTTGAACTTTGTTTTTAAATTGGTAATATGGGGCAAGTATGAAAGCTTCAGAATTACGTCAAAAATATATCGCTTTTTTTGTTTCGAAAGGGCATGTAGAAATTCCTTCGGCCTCCGTTGTTCCGCAAAATGACCCAACTGTGCTTTTTACAACGGCCGGCATGCACCCATTGGTGCCATATCTTTTGGGTGAACCGCATCCAGCGGGCAAGCGCTTGGTGGATTATCAGCGCTGTATCCGTACGGGCGATATTGAAGACGTAGGCGACAATACGCACCTTACCTTTTTCACCATGCTTGGAAACTGGTCATTGGGTGATTATTTCAAGCAAGAATCAATCGAATGGAGTTTTGAGTTTTTAACGTCACCGCAGTGGCTTGGGATTCCACTTTCGCATCTTTCATTTACTGTTTTTCAAGGAGATCAAAATACCGAGTTTGACCAAGAGGCATTCGATAAGTGGCTGAGCCTCGGAGTCGCGCCAGAGCGTATTGCAAAACTTGGCGTAGAAGATAATTGGTGGGGGCCTGC
>CAYPYH010000052.1:0-6217 GCA_964415145.1 uncultured Gammaproteobacteria bacterium | reverse complement strand
ACGGTGTCGCCCGTGTGTAGCACATCGTCTACCACCAGTACGCGCTTGTTGCGAACGAATCGGCCAAAGCTGCGCTTCACCACGAAGCCTCCGCTTTCCTTGTCGGCGAACACGCAGTTCACCAGGCCGGTGGACGCATAGCACAGATGGGTGGCTACCCAGCTGGCCAAGACCGCACCTCCCGTGACCGGTCCAATGACCGTATCTACCTCTACTCCAGCGAACTGCTTTGCAAGCATGCCTGCAAAGTCTGCCGTGGCGTATGGGTGAGCAAGGAAGATGGACTTGTCGATGTAATCGGATCCATGCCGATCTCCCGAGTAGACGAAGTGGCCGTTACGTACCACGGCTCCCAGGTCTTGTAGACGTCGATCGATGCGCTCGTTCATGACTCTCTCCCATGTGGATCGCTCGCAAGGTTAATGGAGATTGAAAAGTCTGTCAAAATAAAAGAAGCCCGAGGCACGCACGTTTTGCGTTGCCTCGGGCCTTTACGTTTGGAACCTTAGGCTGCGATCTTTACACCTTCGAGCTCTGCGAGCTTGCGGAAGGTGGGTGAGATGCGCCAGAGCTCTTCGACAGAGTGGGCGATAGCCTCAATCTGCGATTCACCAGGCTTCACTTCGGACATGGGGCGAAGGACCACGAACTTGGTGCATCCAAGGATGGTCGAGAGGCGGTGTGCGATGATCATGGCGCTCGCCCGGCCCTTCAAGAGCAGGTCAATGCCACCTTGTACTGCCGCTTGAGACTCGGCGTCGAGCGAACTTGTCGCTTCGTCGATGACCCAGAACCAGGGATGCTTCATGGCGGCGGCCGCAATGAGCAGTCGTTGTGCCTCGCCCCCTGAGAGCTTCATACCATTGCGGCCGACGCGTGTATCGAGACCGTCTACGAGCCTCGAACCGAAATCGATTTGGAGTGTCGCCATGACCGCCAGGATTTCTTCATCGGTGATGCGTGCTCGTTCCTCGGTCGTGAGACCATAGGTGAGATTGTCACGAATCGTACCGCTGAATACCTGTGGTCGCTGGGCAATATAGCCAATCAGGCGTCGCCAGGATCGAAGGCTTACATTCCGTAGGTCGATACCGTTCACGCGAATGGCACCGAACGTTGGATCATTGTAGCGCTGGATGAGCTGCGTTGTCGTGCTCTTTCCAGCGCCCGAGGATCCGATGAGCGCCACCTTTTCGCCTGGGGCGATATGGAATGAAACATGATGAAGTACCGCGCGAGCCTTATCGCCTGTGCCGTACACGTGTCCGACATCGTCGAACTGAATGTGCACAGGTTGATTGGTCTCGAGGTCCACCGCATCTTCACATTCAACAATCGTTGGAGGGATCAGGAGCGCGTCGCGCATCGACTGAACCGACGGTGCTGCGTAATTCATCTCCCGCTCCGCACGAGCGAGGAAACGAACCTGTTGTGACGCCATGCTGGCCCAAGTGATCACAGGAATGGCGAGCGTGACGCTCATCCGGCCGTGCAATCCTTCCCAGCCTACATAGGCCATGACCAAGGTAACTGTTACGCCATTGATCATGTGTCGCAGGATGGTGAACTTTATGTACCGTTCCCAGACCACGCGATCCTTCTTGAGGATTGCGAGGTAGCGATCGTTCATCTCGCTCACTTCACGCCAACCATTGTCGGTTGTGAGTACGCGTTCCACATGTTCCCAGGCCTCATTGCGCCTGCGCTTGTATTGCCGCAGTTCGGCGTCGATCGGGGCCATGGCTGACATGACCATCTTGTTTAGTACGAGACTCATCCATGCGTTCACGCACAGCGCCGCAAGCACGATCGTTCCCGAAACGGGTTCGACGAACATGAGTAGCGCCCACGTGATCCAAAGGGTATTGAACGAATCCATCCCTCCAAAAAACATGGTGCTTTGCAGTGCATGGAATTGGTGGAGCCCCTTTTCCATATTCGCCTGCGTCAACTTGGAGTTTTCACTGATGTGCAGCCCTGGGTTCTTCGCAAAGAACAGGGTATTCGCCAAGTACTCCAAGGAGGCGTCATTTTCGCCAAGCGTGTGCTCGATACGACTACCCATGTCCCACTCAAGTAGGGTGCTGATGATGTAGATCGCGAGCGTTCCGACTACTCCAATGATCAAGTAGGTGGCATCCTTACGTGCGAGGGCATCCACGAACAGACCCATGAGGAGCGGAAACCCCAGACTCACGATGCGCGAAAATACGCTCACCACGTAAAACCGCCGGATATTGTACCGAGCGGTATTGTTGATGACGTCCTTCCATAGCCACATGAGCAGTTGCCCTGATTTCTTGGCATGGCGAAGGTAGTCTGTTGTTGTCGCTTTTTCCTTGAAGGTATTCTCGTCGTCTGGTTCCAAGGGAACCTCCTCGTTGTGAACGGTTACGGGTTAAAATGAAGCCTTGCGGTTCGCAAGGCGTTCATAAATTGGAGGCAATTAAGCCTTCCAAATCACAAACCCCATGCCAAAACAAGCCGGTGCAAACGCAGTAATGCGTGCTCCAAACTTTAGGTTCATCTTGTTTTGCATGAAGAGTTTCATACTATTTTGACGCTAGCATGCGAGGAGATATTGGTCAAGAGGGAGGGTGTGGATGAGGGCTGGGGTATGGTGGATTCAGTGGATTTCTTGATAATATGAACTTGTTTGAAAACATATACCCTCCGCAGAGTGCGTCGCGCACGCCATATGCGCTTATTGGTCCGTGACGACGGGCGTATTTTGGTAACAGCGCCCGTGCACGTGTCTAAAAAGCGTCTTGATGTATTCGTCGAAGAACAAGGGGCTTGGATTGAAGAGAGGCTGGTGGCTATTCGGTCAAAGCCTCAGTCGGATCTCACAGAGTATTCCAAAGAACATTATGCTATGCATAAGAAGCGGGCTTTGGAACTGGCGCGGCGCAAGGTTACGTATTGGAATGCCTATTTTCATTTTGAATATAAAAAGGTTTCCGTGAAATCAATGCGTACACGATGGGGGAGTTGTACCTCGCAAGGCAATTTGAATTTTAGTTATAAGATTCTCTTTCTCGCCGAAGAATTGCAGAATTATTTAATTGTGCACGAACTGTGTCATTTGAAAGAGATGAATCATTCGCCACGCTTTTGGGCGCTCGTGGCAGGCGCATTGCCAAATCATAAGGAGCTACGCAAAAGACTACGAGTGCATGGGTGATATACTGCACGTATATGCGTCGAATTCTTATTATAGGTGCGGGGGAGATTGGAGTCGCTATGAATCAGGTACTGCGACATAAAGTAGATGTTGAAGTGGCGCTTTGGGATAAAGATACGCGTAAACTTTCGGTAGAGATTAGTTTACGTGAGGCAATAAAGGGCAAGGACACGGTATTGCTTTGTGTTCCTTCATTTGCAACGCGCGAAGTGGTGAAAGAAATTAGTGAAGATGTACAGACGGGTGCCATCGTCATTGCGTTCGCTAAAGGAATGGAAGACGATGGTTCAACAATGGATCAAGTGCTCAAACAAGAATTGGAAGGAAAGGCGAAGTGGGGTGTGATGGGTGGTCCAATGCTTGCGGAAGAGTTAGCGACAAAGCGTCGGGGGATTGGGGTGATTGCAAGCCCGTCACCAGAGGTGTGTGCTACGGTATCGGATCTTTTTATGGGAACTGATTTACTATTAGAGTGTTCCAATGATGTGTACGGAGTGGCGCTTGCGAGTACGCTCAAAAATGTATATGCGATTTTATTGGGACTAGCTGACGGTTTACGCTGGGGAACAAATCGTAAGGGATGGCTATTGGCAGCAGCGACGCGCGAGATGGCAGATATTTTAGAGTCGCTTGGCTGCCAAAGAGAAACGGCATATGGTTCAGCTGGTTTGGCGGATTTGGCAACGACCGGCTTTAGTCATTTTTCAACAAATAGAGACATGGGGCAGCGCCTTGCTCTTGGGGACATTAATGTAAAAAGTGAAGGAGTACATTCGCTCAAACCTCTTGTCCATTTGCTAAATGGTAATCAATATCCATTCTTGGACGTCTTACAGGATATTTTAGCGAAGGTGGCGAATCCAGGTGAGCGCTTGGAGGCTGCCTGCACACAGGCTCACGCAAAGAGATAAATAAAAAAAACCACCCAGTTTCCTGGGTTGTTTTCTGGTGCGGACGAGAGGACTCGAACCTCCAAGCCCTTGCGGGCACCAGCCCCTCAAGCTGGCGCGTATACCAATTCCGCCACGTCCGCGCACCTTCAAATTGGTGCAGGAATATTACGATTTTTTATAGGGATTGTCAATCCTTGTCAAAATAAAGAGCACATGTTACTATTTGCCCACAAATTAAGGGCGCTTAGCTCAGTTGGTTAGAGCATCTCGTTTACACCGAGAGGGTCGGGGGTTCGAGCCCCTCAGCGCCCACCACAAATATCTCACCTATACGGTGGGATTTTTGTTTTGGGTTAGCTGAATTCGCTCGAACCCCGCGTGGCCGCTCATGATTCTATTTTGATCCAGTGACCATGTGGTGACCAGAGTTTGTTAAATCCATGGATTCTAAGTGATTTAGTTTGGTCACCCCCACAATTGAGTTAGGTGAAGTGAGTATATAACTTCACGTGTTCCATTATGCATATTCATTTTCATTACAGTTGCCATCTTGACTGATACTTGTTAACGTGCAAGCTATATCAACCCATGATAACTTATTCGAAAAAACAGACTAGATGTGTATACTGATCTCAGTGTAAGTAGATAGTAAGTTAATAAATCAAATAAATATGAACGGGATATTCGACTTACTGAATTTTATTGCAGGTATGGCATCTTGGGCTGCACAGGGTGTTATTTTATTAGGGGTTATATTGTCTCTTGTAAAGAAGATGCATAAAGTGACCGGACCTTCAATTTTAATTGCGAGCGGAATGCTGACTTATGTACTATTTTGGGGGTTTATAAGTGAATCATATCGTTACTTTGGACTGTGGGGTATTTTGTTGGCTCTGGGTACCGCAGGGGTAGGGGCGCCAATAATTCCGTTAGTCGGTGCATTCATTAATACTGGGTTCTTGGGGTTTGTGATAAAGACATTGGTTACGGTTGGTAGTATGGGTATAATCTACGCATACTATAGGCTGGGAGTTAGGGTTACGGAATCTTCCAAAAACCCACATGATAAAAAAGTATATATTTTTGTATCGATAGCCCTTATGCTTAATGTATTAGTTATTGTTGTAGCTTATTTTGCTGCATCGTTGGGCATATTAGTGATGCGGTAACTTGTCGTAAAACAGGTTTTGTCTGAAGAACTGAATAATAAGAAAATCACCAAGGGTCCTTGTGTGTTCTAGTGGATCAAGAAAATAATTACTTTTATGCAGCAAAAAGATTTGATGGGGGCTAAAAAAATATCAGACATAAAGGGTTTTCCATTTGAGTCCTTTGAGGATATTCTGTCTAAAGAAGAACATGATGAGATATCCCTGGGTGCGGCGGTAGACGCTGCTCGTCAGTGGTTGGCTAGGAGCGAAAATGCACCTCGTCATAACCAAGGAGTACTGAGCGTTATGCAGGGTCTGCACCTATTTTTGCCGATCAGTGTAATGGTTTGGGCGATAATTTCAGGTATGTTTTTACATATTCTATATGGGCCACTTGTTTTAATGTCCTTTATGTTTCTACGTCCTTTATATCGCGGAAAGCCGATGCCACCCCTGAATATCGTGGTAGCAAGTGGCTACGCACTTCTGATCGTGTGGTTCGTATGGCAGAATAATTGGCAGATTATGCTAGGACTGACTATTTTAGTTCCCTGGTGGATTAATAAGGCAATGTACAAATACGCTCTTCGTACCGCAACAATATTCGGACGATCTTCGGAGGAGAACTTTGTCTTTTTATTTACGCGTGATGTCCTTAGGATAAAGATGCCAGACGGGAGTCTTTTGTCGAGCTTTGATTTCATCGATCAAGAGCATATCACGCAATAAGACTATATTTTCATTTCAGCTAATATTCATGGAAATCGAATGTATAGACCATGTAATGACGCTCCTTTAGTTTTCAATAATTAACGAAGCAAGTAATGTCCTGGCGCGGGCTTCATTGGCGAGAATATGGGTGAAAAATATGTACCACGGGAAAGGCTTGTGGCGATTTGTGTAGATCTCGAAGCTACATATGCCACAAGGGATTAGGATGCGCTTGTGATGGATAATATTTATATATGAAATTAAACATTATGAAAGAT
>CAYPYH010000051.1:0-6301 GCA_964415145.1 uncultured Gammaproteobacteria bacterium | reverse complement strand
ACAAAACCCGCTCCAAGGGAGCGGGTTTTCTTGTGTGGAATTATCCAATTTGCATGCGAGTGAAACGGTGGATGCGAATGTTTTCTCCAAGACTTGCGATCTTTGATTCAAGCAATTTCTGAATCGTAAGGTCTTCGTCTTTGATGAATGACTGTTCAAGCAAACACATATCTGCGTAAAACTTGCTCAACTTTCCTTCCACAATCTTTTCCATCATGTCTGCAGGCTTACCTTCTGCTACCAACATTTCGGTCAAAATTGCCTTTTCCTTTGCAACCATTTCTTCTGGAACTTCATCGCGTGAAACATACAGTGGGCTAGACGCCGCAATATGCATAGCGATATCGGCACACAGTGCTACGAATGCTTCATTACGCGCAACGAAGTCGGTTTCACAAAGCACTTCTACCATCACACCGATCTTACCGGTTCCGTGAGTGTATCCGTGCACGCGCCCTTCTCCCGTTACACGGTCCGCTTTCTTGGCAGCTTTTGCAGCTCCACGCTTACGCAATTCTTCAATTGCCTTTTCCGTATCGCCACCTGTTTCTTCGAGGGCCTTTTTTGCTTCCATCATTCCCACCCCTGTGAGCTGACGAAGTTTTGCAACATCTGATGCGCTGATTGACATAGGTTTTTAAATTACGGGAAGATTATACCTTATTTCTTTTTCTTTGGCGCCACTGCTCCTGCAGCCTTTTCAAGCTCCATCTTTTCCTTTGCAATCTTTTCATTCATTTCAATGTCCAAATCTGCCACCGTTTCTTGTGACTTTTCCGCAACCTTTACGTCTGCAACGGTTCCTCCTTTTACTGGTGTAATTACAACTTTTGCAGCAGCAACTTTTTGTTGAGCGCGACCAGCGGTTACTGATTCAGCGATCAAACGAGTAATAAGAGCGATTGCCTTTACTGAGTCGTCATTCGAAGGAATTACGATGTCAGCAAGAGCTGGATTTACATTGGTATCACAAATTGCGATAACAGTGATTCCACGCTTACGCGCTTCAAGAACTGCAGTCTTATCGAAACGCAAGTCAAGTACGAAAATTGCTTGTGGCAATGTAGATGAATTTGCAATTCCACCGATCTTTCCTTCCAATTCTTCGATCAAACGAGCGAATTGAAGTTGTTCAAGTTTGGTGTATTTCTTAAGTTCTCCCTTTGCATTCTTGTCTTTAAGATCAAGGTACTTACGAGAAAGCTTGTAGATTTCTTCGAAGTTGGTGAATGTTCCACCAAGCCAACGACGGTTTACATATGAAACCTTTGCTTCAGTTGCGTACTTTTCTACAACGGCTTGTGACTGTGGCTTTGTTCCAATGAACCAAATATTTCCACCGTTTGCAACGATGTTTTGAACCTGTTGAGTAACGCGTTCAAGAATTTCTTGAGTCTTTTCTACGTCGATCACGTGCACTCCAGCGCGTGCGCCGAAGATGTATTGAGCCATCTTAGGGTGCCAACGGCTTGTACGATGACCAAAGTGAACACCTGCCTTAAGGAGCTCTTCGAGCGAAGGAATCTTAATATCCATAGATTGTATCTCTTTTATACTGCGGTTTGGCATGTCTGCGCCCGTTTTAACGGGAGAGTGCAATCATGATCGCTCAAACCTGATTTTTTAAATACCCACCAAGGTGGGATGCGATGGCAATAAGGTACCTGAAATAAAGAAAAAGGTCAAGAAACCGACCCTTAGAAAAAGGCTCAAAAAGAAACGGCCACCCTTTTGAGGGGGTGGCCAGTAGTGTTCACGGAAACGACCCGCGTGAACGATTCGGGTTTTGACTTACGTCACCGCAACATGCGGGACGCGGGAGGCCGGGACGAAGGGCCTAGAACAGGACGTCGGTCATGGTCACGCACAGGTCGACACCCGTGCCGTTCCAGTTGGTGGCCCAGAACCACTGACCCGCGGTCGGAGTGCTGTCCTCCGAGACCGTGGTGTAGCTCAGGCGCGAACCGCTGGACCGGTACTCGTCGGTGTAGACCTCGTTCAGCGCCGGGCGCTGACCGTTGATCGACGGGATGCCCATCACGATCGGGTCGCACGGGTGACCGTCACACGCCGCCAGGAACCACTCGTCGCCGTTGTAGACCGGCACACCCGGGTCGTTGTGCGTGAACGTGACGTTCACACACGCGACGTCCCCGACGGCGAAGACCTGCGTGGTCTCGATGCAGTCGTTGGTGGTCGCCAGACCCGAGGTCTGGACGACGCTCTCGGCGGACCGATCGCTGCCCTCTTCGAACATGACGAGCTGCATGCGCTGCATGTCGACGTCGTCGATGCCACTGCCGTTCCAGCAGAACTCCACCGTCCCGCTGTCGGGAGAGGTGGAACCGCAGCCGCTGTGGATCGAGATGTCGTTGTCGTCGCAGTCGCTGTCGTTGTCCGCTTCGTCCGTACGACACGTGGTACGCTCGATGCCAGCCGCCTGGTCGTCGCCGTAGCCGTCGTTGTCGTCGTCCGGGTAGCAGAGGTCGAGCGAACAGTCGACGCCCTCGTCGATCAGGCCGTCGCAGTCGTCGTCGACGCTGTTGCAGTCCTCGGTGGCACCCGGGTGGATGTCCTCGAAGTCGTCGTCGCAGTCACGGTTGTTGTCGACCTCACCGTCGTCACACTCGCCGAAGCGAACGTGCGCGATGTTGTCGGCACCGAAGCTGTCGCCATCGTCGTCCGGGGAGCAGTCGTCGATGCGGATGCCACAGCCGGAGTCGAGGTTGTCCTCGAACCCGTCGTCGTCGTTGTCGACGCCGTCGTGGCACTCGCTCGTGCTGTCCTCGGGGTCGATGGTCGGCGACTCGCACCAGTCGTCGTCGGTCGTGTCGTCGCAGTCGTCGTCGATGAGGTTCCCGCAGATCTCCGGCCGACCCGGATTGATCAGGAAACCACTGTCGCTGTCGTCGCAGTCACCGTGCCAGTTGATGGTCACGGTGCCCACGGGACAGCCGTCGCTGATCGACGCGCGCGCCGCCGAAGCGCCACCCCAGCCGTCCACATCGTTGTCCACGAAGCAGTCGATCAGGGGGGAACCGTCGTCGGCCGTCAGGGCCTGCACCTCCGGGCGGAGGGGCTGGTCCATCGTGCAGGCGAACGAGGCGGCGAGCATGGACGAGACGAAACCGAGCTTGAGACCCTGGCGCCCGAGGGCAACCAGTCCCGCCTTGGCGGCGGCCTTGAGGTTGGCGTGAGCCATTCTGGACACTCCTTGTAGGAACTTGAGCGTGCGATGCCGGGAAGAATTCCCCGGAGAACACGCACTAGATATTGTTGCAATGCAACCGCACTATAGTGTGTGTACTCAATTTTGGAAGAAAGAGTCAGGGGTCGGCCACTAGTACACACGCGTCTCGCGTGTACCAGTGGCCTTCCCACGTTGTGGACTCGAAGGACCAGGATCAGTGGCGCTTCACCCAGCGGTCCCACTTGGGGCCGATCGCAACCTGCAGGAACGCACCTCCCGCAGCGCCGAACCGGGTGAGGTTCGTGTGCGTGTTGTAGATGTCGTCGGACACCTGCGTGCCCATGCCCGCAGTGATACGCCCCCAGAGGCCGATGTCGATGCGAACGCGATCCACGAACCAGGACTTCTTCACGTCGAACCCGGGACGGATGTCCCACCGGGAAGCATCGCTGAATCCGTCCACGTTCTTCGTCGAGAGCCGCATGGCCTCGCCTCCGAGCGTGAGCGTCCAGTCCTGCTTCTTCAGCGGGTTGAGCACCATGCCGATGCCGATGTGGCCACCAGCACCCGCGTCGTTGATCGACGGGTCGAAGTGGCCCAGAAGGGCCCCTTCGAGGATCCAGATTCGCGACTTGTCGTCACGCATCTGGAGCTCCGCGCCACACCCACCGAAGATGGGGGTGGACACGCCGGTCACGATCTCGCCCTCGGTACCCGAGTAGAAACCAGCGCCCGCGAACACGCGACAGTTCGCCGCGCCACGGACGGACTCCTGATCATGGATCCGTTCCTCGTGGTCACGAGCCGTGTCGACCAGGCCGACCAGTGCGTCGTCCTGTCGATCATCCGTCTCGTCCTTGACCTTGCGCCACGCGTCGATCTCGAGCGTCCACTTGCTGACCTCGGCCGCCCACCCTTCGATGAAGGTGACGCGACCGTTGGTGGCATCGATCTTGGCATCGAGCGCCACGATGGCCAACCCGTAGGTCAGCATGACGCTCTGCATCTTGCCGACGTCCTCCTGGAGGGCGTCGATCTCCTTGCCGTGCTCACGCCGGATCCAGGCGATCTGGGCGCCGAGCGCCTTGATCTTGCCCTGGGCCGCGGCGAGCTCGGTCTCGGTCTCGCACTTGGTCGGACAGATCCGCGCCGCCGCGGTCTCGGCGAGCGCCAGGTCGGCCTTCGCCGAAGCGCTGCTCGCCATCTCGCGGGCCTCCTTGAGGCTGCCGCGAAACTGCTCGAGCTGATGCCAGACGTCCTGGTCATCGGGGCCCGTGTCCTGTGCACGCGCCGTGTTGAAGGTTCCCGTGAACATCGCCACCACGGCGATGAGCATCATCTTCTCGAACATGCGCGTGAGCGACATGGTGCCTCCTTAGGCGTAAGAAACGACTCCCGTCACCAACCCAGAATCGGGTCGATATACGGAACAGGGATGGTAAGGTGCTAACCTTTTAGCCACCTGAATGACCTAATCTCAACATGCGAATAGGAGGGTAAACGCATGGAAACAAGGTCGTTCAGGGGGCTAATGACTCGGCTTAACCGAGGGGGCACAGTACCATGAAATAGCATTTTTGTCAATAGATACAGCCAAAAGTGCCCCAAAATACGTATAAAATGCCCCCTAGAACAGCAAAAAACCGCTTTTAGCGGTTTTCCTTCAACAGGAGTAGGCCGTTGGTTACGGGTTTGTGCTGAGGAGGAGACAGTACAACCGCTCCAACGACCCGCTTCTACTGAAGGTGGTGCAAGGTTAACAAAGGCGCTTTTTTCCGTCAACTGTTAAAAAAGCGCCCATTGTGTACAATGCTAAAACCTATGCAGAAAAGACTCTTTGGTATTCTTTCGGGCGGAAGCGGTACACGCCTCTGGCCTCTTTCTCGTACGACTTTTCCAAAGCAATTTCAAGATTTGGCCGGCACTGGCACTCCCCTCATCATCAGCACCGTGGAACGATTCAAGGCACTTGGTATGCCAGTTATTATTACGAGCCAAAAGCTTGTAACCGCTACGAATACAAGTCTACATCGGCACGCACATACGGATATCGCCCTGCTTGTGGAACCCGAAGGGAAAAATACCTCAGCTGCCATTGCGCTCATAACAAGCGTTGCCTTTAAAGAAAATCCCGATGCAACCATTGGTATTTTTCCAGCTGACCATCATATTGAAAAGCTCGAGGCATTTACGAATATCGTCGAACAAGCATATGCGCTCGCCGAATTACATCAGTGCATTATCACAATTGGAATCAAACCAACCTATGCAGCGACCGAATACGGATATATTTTACTCGATGCGCCTGCAGCTGACGGATCTCATGCCGTTTCGAAATTTATTGAAAAGCCAGATCTGCAAACGGCCACTACGCTCATCACGGATAGCAATGTCGTTTGGAATGCAGGTATGTTCATCTTCCCTGCACGCGTGATGGCGAACTTATTCGAAGAATACTTACCCGAAGTTTGGAATCCAATTCACGGTGCGACAAATACGGACGAATTAGCAACCGCGTACCGCGAGGTGCCGTCCGTAAGTATTGACTACGGTATCATGGAAAAAATAAATACGATTCGCTGCCTTCCTGCAGACATTGGATGGTCCGATTTAGGCTCATGGGAATCCGTCATGGACACACGTACAGACGTACGCAAGATAAATGAAATCGATGGATCGGGAAATGCATTCCTACATATGCACCCCGCACAAAAATCGGCTCACTTTATTGGAGTAGACGATACCTATGTTATTGATACGCCCGACACCCTCCTTGTCGTAAAGCGCGGATCTGGTCAACGCGTGCGCGACATTGTAAAGAAACTTGAAGCAGAACAAAGTCCCCTCTTACACGAACACTCCTTCGAAGAACGTCCATGGGGACGCTTCGAAATATTACTCGATACGCCTCAATACAAATCAAAACGCTTGATCTTACTTCCTGGAAAAAAGATTTCATATCAACGTCATAAACATCGCACCGAAAACTGGACCATTTTAAGTGGGCAAGCGTCCGTAATACTAGACGATAAGGAAATTATTGCACGAGCAGGAGATCATATTACAATTCCACCCGGCACAAAACATCGCCTTGCAAATAATGGAACCGAA
>CAYPYH010000050.1:0-6304 GCA_964415145.1 uncultured Gammaproteobacteria bacterium | reverse complement strand
CTTGGATACGACTCCATTATTGCATTTCCATTCGCAACACACTCTTCAAAATTAGTTGCAGTATTTACTATAGGCTCTGGTTCTGGCGCCACGCTCACCTGCATGATGCTCCAGATAAAACCAAGAGCAAGTACAGCCACAAAGACAACAAGAAGAATGAGATATTTTTTCATAGGTTTTACGCTTCCGTACCCGGCAAATAATTTGCCGTTGAAGTATCAATCCAAGCTCCTGGAATCTCCAAATGTGGGTGAACTTCAAACGCTTTAGCAACTTCTTCTTGCGATTCGCCTTGAACGATCGAGTACATCATTATGTCGTTCTTGGCGTCTGCAGCACCTTGTAGAGTAATGCGCTTAGTCTTGCCAACACCTGCGGTTGGGCCGGCCATCATGGCCTTATTTGCAACCATCCAGGCATCCCATTTCGCTTTGAGGTCAGCTTCTTGTGCTTGGCGTTCTTCGGCTGGGATCTTCATCCAATCTTCGAGTCCTGCAATGGGCATACAATAAAGCACGATAAATTTCTGCATATAATATTACGTTTAAAAGTTCCGTTAGCTATTCCTTATGTGTTCGTCTACGTAGCAGCCGAAAATTCCACTAGCCACTCAATGCCATATTTATCTCTAAACATACCGCAGTACGTTCCCCAAGGACTGTCGCCCATTGGTCCTTCTACTTGTCCTCCTGCAGAGAGACCGTTGAATAGTGCATCTGCTTCTTCCTTGGTGTCTGCACCAACCAAAATTTTACTTCGATTTTCATTTTCGTTTACTTTACCCATGAATGCGGGGACATCGTTTGCCATCAGCACATTGTTCTTACCAATTGGCAAAGTAATAAGCATGATTTTCTCTGCTTCTGCTTCCGGCACTGGAAATTCTGTACTAGCAATATCCTTGAATCGAATGATTTTTGTGAAATTACCGCCAAATACTGATTTATAAAAAGTGAACGCCTCTTCCGCATTGCCATTAAAGTTAATCCAAGGATTGATTGTTGCCATATTTTATATGATATCAATCTGACTCGTTTGAGCAAGTGTTTAATGCAGTTTCAAGCCATTTTGTCAGCTATTTACCTCATATAGGTTTAGGACTATACTACGCCCGTCTAATATATATGTCTCAAAAGCAAAACAATCGTTTCGATGAGCAACATCTCTTGCATGTCTTGAAACATTATTTACCGAGCCAGGGCCCATTAAAGGACTTCGTGCACCATAATACATTACATGCCTTCCAAGACATGAAGTTCTATGACGCAATCTATAAAGCGTCAGCAATTTTCGGGTTCCAAACCACCTTTTCGCTCCTTGAATACAGAGGGCTTTACGGAATTGGCCGAATTACCCCCGAGATCCTAGAAAGAGTCATAAAAGAAAGTAAGGGGGGTGAACAATTTGAAGAATGGCGTACCCGTGTTCTTGAAAAGGAATATAACGAAGAAACCACATCACGAATCGGGAAATTGCGAGCCCAGTGGAAGCAACTGTACCCAATCGACATCGACAATGCAGTTCAACCGTTACTATTCCGTATTATTTGTAGTTATATCGATCAAGGTATCGCTATTACACCTTTTCCTTTTGAAGACAAAGGTTTATTGAATGCACTACGCAGACTCGAAGAACAAAGCCTGGTGAGTTTTTTCAAAACAAAAAAGGTGCGCGATCTTCTCTTTGACGAATCTTGCACCATCACAAAATTACTCGAAATCGTTGTAGGTAAGGAAGAGTATTTTGAACAGTATATTTGCGACCAGCAATTTGGTCACCGAGGGTGGTCAGGAATGGTGGCAACGGTCGAAGAAAAGCCTGAGTCACTCATGTACCCGAAGAATGTTTCTTTGGAGGACATGGTTAAGCTCGAACTCTTGCTTGAAATTGATGCGCTTACAAGCATTTTGGGAGAAGGTTGGAAGCCACTTGGAAATAGCATTACGCAGCCACCAACAGATTTATTCGCCGAAGCACCGTCTACCGAATTACAGATGGTTCTTAAGATTTGGCAAGATGCATTCGAATGGAGCTATTACGATACCGTATTAGCCGGAATTGCACTCGTTCCTTCTACGGAAGTGGCAGCCAAGAATGCAGCGGAAAAGAGCTTTCAGTCGATCTTCTGTATTGATGAACGCGAATATTCATTGCGTTCATATGTAGAAAGCCTGGACCACAATGCACAAACACTTGGTGCTCCTGGATTCTTTGGAGTGGAATTCTACTTCCATCCAGCGCACGCGAAATTTTACGACAAACTTTGCCCAGCGCCAGTAACCCCAAAGTATCTTATTAAGGAAGTGGAGACCGATCATGCACACCCTCATGCGCAGGAAATCATTTATAACAAGCACTCTCATCGGCTTGTGCGAGGATTTTTCTTTTCGTATCTCTTGGGAATTCCAGCCCTTGGTAAACTCATCACGAATATTGTAAAACCTTCCATGAGTCCAGCGATTGCCAATGCGTTTTCTCACATGAATCCAGATGCTGAATTGACTATTGTACACACAGGGGAAAGAGACGAGGCAGAAGACTTGCAAGTTGGATTTACCGTAGAAGAAATGACAGCGCGCGTAGAAAAGTTACTTAGATGCATTGGGCTCACCACGGATTTTTCTACACTCGTATACGTTATTGCTCACGGTTCTAGTAGTGCCAATAACCCGCACCATGGTGCGCACGATTGTGGTGCATGTAGTGGGCGTCCAGGTCTCGTAAACGCTCGTGTATTTGCGTACATGGCAAACTATCAGCCCGTGCGAGAAGCGCTTAAAAAGAATGGTCTTGTGATTCCAAGCACCACGCAATTTGTGGGTGCAATGCACGACACCGCCGCTGACGAAATTCAATTCTACGACGAAAAAGTACTTACGGCCGAAAATAGCGCGCTTCATGCCAAGAACAAGGAATTATTCGAAGACGCACTCGACCTAGACGCAAAAGAACGATCACGCCGTTTCATGTCGATCGATACAAAACAAGACATCAAGAAGATTCGAAATGACATTAAGAAGCGTTCCGTTTCGTATTATGAACCACGTCCAGAATTAGGACATGGTACGAATGCGGTTTGCGTTGTCGGTCGCAGAGAGATGACCAAACACCTATTCCTAGACCGAAGAGCATTCTTGAACTCTTACGACTACACAACTGACGCAGACGGAACATTGCTCGGTAGCGTACTTGCGCCTCTTGGAATTGTTTGTGGGGGGATCAATTTGGAATACTACTTCTCACGCATGGATAACTATAAATTGGGGGCGGGTACAAAATTGCCACACAATGTTATGGGACTTGTGGGAGTTTCAAATAGCATTGACGGAGATCTTCGTGCCGGACTGCCACTGCAGATGATTGAAGTACACGACCCTGTGCGTTTACTTATGGTCGTTGAACACTTCCCAGAAGTGGTATTAAAAGTCATTCAGGCAAATACTGCGCTTTATGAATGGTTCGACAAGGAGTGGATTCACCTAGTAGCGATTCATCCAACAGAAAAAACATCATACGTTTTCAAAAATGGAGCCTTTGCGCCATACGTACCGCTCACAAAAGATTTGCCAACCGTTCACGATGTATCTGAACTAGTTGAAAACTCTCTCAAGATGGAGACGAATCACATTTTCGACGCCACAAAGGAGAATCTCTCTGTTCATATAATCAAATAGGGCATATATGCTAACACAATATCTCACCGCACTGGTACTCATTCCGATTCTTGGCTTTATTGGTTCTATCGTTATTCCTCGAAAATGGGAACGTGCGATCTTCTTCGTATCCATTGCTACAATCGTTTCTGACTTCTTGGTGTTTTTAGCGCTTGGGTATCAGTGGGTCACATCGGGTGCCGCACCAATATCTATAAGCCTCGGTTCCGTGTATGCAAGCGAGCATTATACCTTCTCTCTTGATTATTTCTTTGACGGAATCTCTGCGGTATTCTTAGGAATTGCTGCGATCATTGTAGCGCTTGCCTTTATCTTCAGTCGTTA
Organism: uncultured Gammaproteobacteria bacterium; assembly: GCA_964415145.1. Classification (GTDB taxonomy): domain Bacteria; phylum Patescibacteriota; class Patescibacteriia; order UBA9934; family UBA9934; genus CAYFMS01. The sequence continues at coordinate 2,306 of CAYPYH010000050.1, read as the reverse complement.
CTATCTTCACCGCGAGGCGGGATTCAAGCGATTTTACTGTACCGTTCTTCTGTTCTTTATCGGTCTTTCGCTTATCATTCTGGCAGGGAACTTTGAAGTGCTATTGCTTGGATGGGAACTAATCGGAATCAGCTCGGTACTACTTATTGCTTTTTATCGTGACCGCTATCTGCCCGCTAAAAACGCTCTTAAAGTCTTTTCTGTATACCGTATTGCCGACGCGTTCTTACTCGCTGCAATTTGGTACGCACACCATATCTTTGAAAGCCAGGTAAAATTCTCTGAATTTTCACATCTCGCCTTGGAACATGGAAATGAAATTGCGCTCCTTGGACTCCTTATTCTTGTAGCGGCAGTAATTAAGTCTGCACAATTCCCGTTTTCGTACTGGTTGCCGCGCGCGATGGAAGGTCCGACTTCGTCTAGTGCGATCTTCTACGGAGCATTATCGGTGCACATGGGATTATTCCTCTTGCTTCGTACCTATCCACTTTGGAGTGGCTTCACATGGCTACATGTCCTTATTGCAGCCCTAGGACTCATTACGGCGGTTTCAGCTTCATCAATCACCAGAGTTCAGTCTTCAATCAAGGCTCAAATTGCATATGCGTCTATTACTCAAATTGGGATCATGTTTATTGAAGTTGCCCTTGGACTTCCGTGGTTGGCGCTTATCCACTTTGTTTGTAATGCATCTCTTCGTACATATCAATTGCTGATTTCTCCATCGATTGTAGGATACCTTGTTCATGACCAATTCTTCCACTTCACACCTCCGCCACAAAGAATCGGACAATCTCTTCTAGGTAAGATTCGCGCAACGCTCTATATTTTGAGCATGAAGGAATGGAATATGGACACTGTCGAGAGCAACTACTTCTGGAGACGGCTTAAGTCCATTGGACGTGCATTTGCTTTCCTAGATTCAACTACTGCACAATTTGCTTCGGTTGCACTCCTCTTGGTGGCAGCATGTGCATCTACCTTGGTCGCAATGTCTACCAATGTGGCACTTGGAGCGTCCACTCTTGCAGCAATTGTAAGCATTGTCTTTTACATCCGCGCATACACCACGAAGGGCTCTGCAATCGCGGGCTGGAACCTAATCATGCTCGGAAATCTTTTCGGCGTGCTATTCCTTGAGCTTGCCACTGGTGCTGACTGGAAATACATAATTATGTACGGGGTAGGGGTTGTGGCAGCGTTTATCGCGGGACGTATAATCCTAAACTATCTTGAGACTTGTGGAGATTCAATTACCTTGCAACAATTCCAGGGTTCAATTTATGCGCACGAGGTATTGGGGCATGCATTCTTCATTGTCTGTCTACTGTTCATTGTATTCCCAATCAGTCCTTCATTCTTGGCGCAAGAAGTTTTCTTGAGCTTGATTCCAAAAGCCCACGCTTTCCAAATTGTGCTCTTCTGCCTTTCGTACCTGCTTGCAGGCGTAAGTACCATGCGCATATTTGTAAAAGTATTCTTTGGACCTCAGGAAAAAGGGCATCACGAAACGGCTTACAAGTCTTCATAACGGAAATGTAAGGTTACAAAAAAACCGCTACGGAAGTAGTGGTTTTTTTGATGAACTGCATTACACAGTTACTTCATTTTCAACGTGGGAATAACGTCATCTAAAGAACCACCCTCTTGCCCAATGACCACGTAGTCAACATGAGACTGATTTGAACGAATGAAGAGCGTTGTTCCCGAATGCTCGCCCTGCAAGCAAGCCTCATGAGATATTCCGTCAATCGAGGGAACTGTTATTTTCCATCGAGTAAATCCATCTCCTGAATCGCAATTAGAAAAGCTACCGCCATAACGCCCGAACTGATCTTTCAGTTCTGATTCTGTGAGAGTTTTAACAAGCAGATATTGCTCATTGGCACCTTGGTGAGTGAACTCTACAATTTTGATGTCTGTACCGTTGTTAGCCGTAAGAACGCTTACATCACAAGAATGTTCAAATTGGAAAAAATCATTCTCATATGTCCGTGGACAGGTACTGGCTTTATCAGCAGCAACCTCTTGGCGAACATGATTCACAAGGAAACGCGAAGCAAGAATCGCTAAAGCGACAACCGCTAGTGCAAAAATAAAGATACTTGCGGTCGTTATATTGCGAATCTTTTTGTCTTTAGAGCGCATATTGCCACTAGCATAAAGCAAAACTCGAACCATTACTAGTTCGAGTCCTGTTGGCTCCGAATACTGAATGGGTTCAGAACTACAGGATATGAGGAAATTCTATCTTTTCTCAACCAAAGTACAGTCGCACCCTTCATAACTACAATGCCTAATGC
>CAYPYH010000049.1:4904-6482 GCA_964415145.1 uncultured Gammaproteobacteria bacterium | reverse complement strand
CGCTTATCGTCGAGCGGGCAAAACGTAGTATCGAGGTGATAAAAACGGTCGTCCACCAATTCCACCGGCACAACATTCACGTCAGCTCCAAGGCGTGCAAAAATCTCGCGTAATTCCTGGTGCGCCTCCACACTTGTACGGAATCCGAATCCACAATACAGATTTTTACCTGACCACAAGGTGTCCCCATGTCCTTCAAAAGAAAAAGCCGAATCAATTGATTCAATTTTGTATCCATGATCCTCAAACCATTTTACGAAATGCGCACGCTCCGGTTGACGCTCTGGAAACTTAAAGTTTGAAGGGATGAATGTTTTCTCGTAAATCACGCCCACGTCCACGTATACCATGTCAGGCAATCCTTTTTGCGGCGTCACTAAACTAAGCTCCACTCCAATGCCTTCAAATGCGTCCTTTAGCTGATTCCACTGCCCTACTTTTTCGCCAGATGCCTGTTCTTTTTCTGGATGCATCCACGGATTAATCGAATATTCAATCGAAAAATAATCCGGTGGACACATGAGGAACTTTTTGGTCGCCATATACTTATACTTTCTTTGTTGCCCAGTATTCGTCCAAGGTCCACGCGTCAGCCTTTTGGACCGCCACAGACAAAACGAATAAAGCGAGTGCGATATCGCGCACAGCTGTTGGACCACTCACCGAAAGTCCAATCATAAGCAAATGCACACCAAGCACCGCGGCCACCGGACGCGTGTATAGCCCCGCCAAAAGAGCGAAAGCAAGAATTACTTCCATGAACCCATTCCATTGCACCAACATTTCTCCGGGAATTGGGAAATATCCCGTCCACTCTGGCAAGAATGCAAGCCATGTTCCTGGGTCTAGCAATTGTGCAAATCCAAACCAAAGGAATAATCCAACGGCGGTATAGCGCGCAATGCGCGATGCGTATTGTTCCATATTTTATTATTTTGCGAGCTCACCGATCTTCAAGAGTGCAAGTGCTGCTTTTGCAGGAGCGCTCTTACCATGTTTCGATTCAAAACGAGCCGTTGCATCTGTTCCACACATTCCTTCAATTGGTCTTTTTCCTCCTGGATGGCGCGAAATCCACGTCGTTAGATCATATACACTTCCCCCAACGGCTGCCCAACATGAATCTGGAGTTGCATGCGTTGCTACTTGAGTCATTGAGTACCCTGAAGCAACTGGCGCGTCCACCGGTGGCTGTGTTGGGGCAGCTGTGGGCTGATCCGGATTTGGATACACCGTATCGTCTTCCTTACTGCCAACTTCTTCTTGTTCTTGTGCGTCCGTTTCTTTCGCTTCTTCGGCCTTGTCCTCTACAACAACTTGAGGCCGATCTTCTGGAGTTAGATCATTAACCGGACGCCCATTAAGCATAATCACAATCGCTCCAATAACAAAGATTCCACCAAGTCCTAAAAGTGCCATTAATCGTTTATTTTGCATACAAAAACAGTTTACACCCGCTATCCATGATTGACAATTTCGTGTTATTCAAAAAATCTATTCTTTTGGTGAAGCTAAAATCATCCCCACAACCCCCGCCATTAACCAGAGTAAAAAACCAAATACCACAAACCCAGCCCC
>CAYPYH010000049.1:0-4894 GCA_964415145.1 uncultured Gammaproteobacteria bacterium | reverse complement strand
GTATGTGGCAAATCCCAGCCACGCACAAATAAAATCCATATACCAAGACCCGCATAAGCTAAAAATGCCACCAGGATTAGCAATGACTTCCCAATATAAGACCAGGACTTTTTTCTAACCTCTTGCATTGCGCCCAAGAACAAAATAGCTAGACCAAAAATCTGTAAAAGAATTGACATATACTTATAGTATATCGTTATTCCTTAGAGATTCAAGAACATTAGAACTAAAAATACTCCAGTTTTCACTGCAGTATTTCCATTAGCTCCCGTTAAAATTCTTTGTGGCGGAGAGGGCGAGATTCGAACTCGCGATACCTTGCGGTATGCCACGTTAGCAATGTGGTGCTTTCGGCCACTCAGCCACCTCTCCGTGGCCATAATCCTACAAAAAAATCCTTAATCTGGCAAGTGCTACGTGGTATTATGCGCTCATATGAACATGCGCCTCGAAATGCCTCACTTTACTCCAGAAAAAGAGAATCCTCCCCCTTCTCTATTGGAACACTTGGATTTAGTAGACCGGGTGGATGATGCATTTGACGCATACATGAAAGCAATCCGTACCTATAAAAAGGAAACGAAAGGCCTTCCAGGCGATGACCCTAAATGGCATGAACTCGCCTCGCATACGAATATGTTAGAAGCGGATTACAAAGCGCTACGCGAAGCGTCAAAAGAATCATATGCAAAGCTAAGCGCGAGTGATCAGGAACTCTTTTTAGAGTCTCATGCTGCCACCAAGAAAGGACGCATTAAAGTACGCGAGGAGCTGGAACGATCAGCCTCACCAGAAATAGAGCTTCTGAAAGACGTAGAATCAACTACTGAGATCGAACCCTCTTCCCCCGAGTCGTCACCCAAAAACACTGAGCTTGAAACGCCCCCCGGTCTTGCACAAGAAATACTTGAACCGAAATTTATTCGCGTGCCAGAACCCGCACCGCGCCCAGACTTGGTAGCACTCGAAATGCGTCACCGCGAAGAGTCACTGACTCCGGCGCCAACATTTTTAGAACGTATACGTGCTTCACGCCTTAAAACGCTTGGGGCCAGTCTTATAGCGCTCTTTACTTCGGGTGGTGTCGTAAAGGCCGTAGAACATGTCGCCCACGAAATGCACGAGGTAAGCGAGGCAAAAGATCGAGTACAAGTCACAGCACTTCAGTCCACTTTTGATTTCATGAACGAAGCGGGACGAGAAGTGGTACAAGAAGCGCTTCCAGATGAAAGCGAATTAATCACCATCAACAATGTAGAACTTCCGCGTGAAGAGGCGGCCAATGAAATTAATGCTTGGTATACGAATTTGCTAACCGAAGCCCGCATACCCATGAGCACCCTTCTTGAAAACTGTGAAACACAATTGCCTAATGGCGATCTTACCTTGGATGCCATAAAATGCGACCTTCTCTATGGAAATCAGATTGGATTGAATGCACGCGCACAAGAAACGCTAAGTACTTTAGCGGATTTAACCCTACCTGAATATAAATTTACTAGCGAAGTTCTTCGTGACAGTGTGTACCATCGCCCTACCGGATTCACAGTAAGCGAAGGCTTTTCTGTCATGTCTTTATCGACCCACGATGCAGAATCTATTCCGCAAACATTCCACGAAAACCGCGAAGATCTATATGACATGTATTACAATGACGCTTACGCGCTCATACGAGCAACGCTTGATGATATTGATATAGAATCTTATACCGCCCCCGAACGCGAACATTTGAAAGATGCTCTTCAAACAGCAATCGAAAAAGAAATTGAACTTTCAAATCAGATGATTATTGTAAGTTCCCTTTTGACCAATATAGATAATGAATATAGCGAAGCCTCACTCAAGGCAGGGCTAAAAGATGTGCAGACGGAGGAAATGAGTACCGCACAGATGGATCATGCCATGACCAATGTAACAGAGGCAGACACTGCGTGGGAAAAGGTTGCGCAAGTAACAGGAACGGAGGACTCGCAAATGCTCGCAAAACAATTAAAAATAGCGCACCACGGGAAATTTGAGTCCATTGCAAATACAGGGCAAGACATAGATACGGACGACACGGGGTTTTATGAACAAGCGCGCGAGTGGAGTGTAAGAACGTCAATCTGATTCAGCACTAAACAATGCAAGGCGGCCGGCGTAGATGCCGCCGCTTCTTTGTATAGCATCTGCAACGGCCGCCACGGTCGCCCCTGTGGTAATAACGTCGTCCACAATAAGTACGCGAATGCCCTCAAGTGATTTTGATGCAATAAAAGGATTGCGAGCATAACTCTTCACGCGCTCTGCGTCTGTTTTTTGCGCCTGCGGCTTCGTGGAGGTTGAACGACGCACACTATAGTCACAAGGAATGTTTATGATAGCCGAGAAGATCTGTGCGAGCGCATGTGCCTGATCAAATCCACGTTCATTTCGCTTTACGTAAAATAAAGGAACGGGCACCAATACATCCGCTGCACGCTGCTCTACCCACATACGCAATTGTGGGATTTTTTGCTCCACCTCTGTGCGCAATATACGCAAAGCATACTCGTCGAATCCGTATTTCCATGCCTGCAGCAATCCACGCGCAATAGGGTCTGCATACGAAAAGAACGCGAATGTTTCTTGGCTCGCCAGTAATTCTGGACGCCATTTTGCATGGCAAGTTCGGCACAATAATTCCCCTTCATTCGTGCATGAAACACAAAAACGTGGGAACAGTGCTTCTGTAACCCACGTTTTAAGTGTTAGTCTGCCCATGCGTACTGCGCCACGAGCCATGTGTCCCCCTGTTTTTGCATGCTCAGATTGATCTTTTGGTAATACACGCGCGTATTTCCTGGAGTTCCAACTTCTTCTTCACGCTGTGTTTGTATAGAAAGTTCCGCGGTGGTGTCGGTAAATGCCACCGTTTCTACTCCTAAAATACGCGTATTTACTCCGTAGAACGTTTCCGTTAACTCCCCTTGTGCTGCGACGCGCAGTGCCTCGAGCGTTACCTTTAATTCCGGTGTCACAAGCGCAAGTACATCGCCAATATTTCCATATTCACTCTGATTCGAGTAACTTCCAAAACGCTCAGCAAAAATGCGCCCCGCCGTTTGTGCTGTTGGTTGTGCTGCCGCAATCTCTTCAGGGGTAAAGACCTGATCTGCACGAGGCATAGAGCGCACGATATCTGGATTGGTTGGCGAAACAGGCACGGTTACTTTTTCTTTAAAAAGCAAGAACCAGATCAGTGCACCCAATGCAATGATGAGAAGAATAATGATGACGTACTCTATGATTTTTCGACGATCCATATGCATTATTTAGTTTCGAGATCTGATGACGCGGGCGCCCCACCCCCAAAGGAACTCTCTAATTGCTTGCGCGCGCGTTCAATTTCTAGCAACTGTTCTGGATTCGTTGTAATGAGCTGATCTTCTGTATATGACGCAACGATTTTAATCGCTGCGTGCTTTTTACCTGCAAAGAAGATTCCTTCACCCACCGCTGATTCCATCAGTAAGTACCGTTCGCTTTGCGTAAGATTGAAGGTGTCCCCGATCAAATCGATCGATGCCGGCGATTGTTTCATGAGCAATTGAAGCGAAGAGTTCGTAACAATCGCCTGTCCGTATACATTGCGCAAAAAGTCATTTACGTCTTGTGTAATCGTAGTTACTCCAAGGAAATATTTACGCGCACGCTTTACGAGTGCGAAAATAAACTTTGCTGAGTCTTCGTATTGCATCAACCACCATGCTTCATCGATGGTCAAAATGCGTTTCTTACGAACCGATCGTGTTACATTCCAGATATAGTTTACGATTGTATAAATCGCCATCGGACGAAGCTCGTCTTCCAAATCGCGTACCGAGAATACCACCAACTGGTTATCCATCTCTACGGTTGTTGGAGAATTCAAAAGTCCCGCAAACGTTCCTTCGGTATATTTACGTAGACGGTCTACCAAGTCCCCACTTCCCTGCATTCCTTCTAGCACTTCTTGCAAGTCAGACAAAATTGGATATTCTGCTTTCGCTAATTCCGCCAAAGTTAAGTCCGCTGTAATATCTTTCTTTGCATAGGCTTCCAAAATGGCACGGTCGAGCGTTGAGTCTTCTGTTGGCGTAAATCCTAATTTCTCCGCGCTTCCCATGGGAAGCCCGATCATAATGCGAAGCAACCCCTTAATGGTAATGACCGCACTACGCAAAATATCGTCCACCGACGTCTCCTCCCCTACCGGACGCGGCAAGTCGAATGGGTTAATCTTACTGTCTGACGCAAGCGAAACGTTTACATATGTTCCCCCTACCGCCTCACTAAGCGTGCGATACTCCATTTCCGGGTCAATAACAATGACGTCTACTCCCATCATGAGCGAACGTAAAATCTCCAACTTTACCGCATAACTTTTACCAGCACCTGATGTCGCGAACACCACCGAGTTCGCATTCTGCAAAGAAAAACGATCGAACAAAATGAGCGAGTTATTATGACGGTTAATGCCGAATAAAATTCCACGGTCGGTTGTTAAGTCTGAAGAAATGAATGGGAATGAAGACGCAATAGGGCTCGTGTTCATGTTGAACGTAATCATCAATTCGTCATTTCCAAGTGGCATGGTCGAATTGAATCCTTGTTCTGACTGATAAAATCCACGCTTTGAGTAAATAAGCTTTGATCCGAAAATCGATTCAATTTCTTCGGTCTTACGGTTAAGCTCTTCTTCGGTATCGCAATACAGCGTAATGTAAAAAGCGAATTGGAAAAAGTGTTCTACTCCTTGCGTAAGCTGGTCACGCAATTCTTCCATATTACGAAGCGCCGCTTCGCGAAGCGGGTCACGCGGCGCTCCCTTTTCATTGTCCGACACAATTTGCGCCGTCACCGGCCTGTATAACGAGAACTCCGGTGGCGCTGT
>CAYPYH010000048.1:0-6881 GCA_964415145.1 uncultured Gammaproteobacteria bacterium | reverse complement strand
GGCGGTAGATACAGGTACGCAAGCGGCGGCTGATGCGGCGCAGTCTGCAGGGGGCGTGGCGCAAAACTTTGCGCAAACAGCCGCCGCCAATCTTCCCGAATATCTTGCGTGGATTAAACACGTAGACATGCTTGTAGCGCTTGGCCTTTGTGTCGCCCTCATTTTTGCTTTTTATACCTTTGCGAAAAATATGGTTGCGACAATGATTGCCGGAATAGCGCTGGCATTTTTTGTCGTCTACTTTACCCCGGTTCTTTCGTGGATTCCGCAGGTGGGTGAATTTCCAACACACATGGTGAACGTAGGAGTATTTGGAATTCTGTCTTTGCTACTCACACGAACGCTGTATACCAATTCCTTTTTTGAACCCATGAATGTACCAACGGGCAAGGAAGTGATTATATTCGCGATCGTCATCACCGGATTCTTTATCTCACTCGGGCTTTTGTGGTGGCCAGTTGCAGAAATATCTACCTTTTCACAGGCCTTCCAGACGATCTTTGTAAATAACCCAGCGCGTTCGATTTGGTTTGCGTCCCCAGTTATTTTGGCATTCGCACTGCGCGGAAAGTTCTAGCCCTTTGTTTTTACTCGGCCTTTTGATAAAGTGTCTTTGTTATGGATATAAAGATTTTCAATACACTTGGGCGCGAAAAGCAGGTTTTTGAGTCCGCTCAAAAAGGAAAGGTAGGAATCTATTCTTGTGGACCTACGGTGTATCAGCGGCCGCATATTGGGAACTATCGCGCTTTTATTTTCGCCGATACATTGCGCCGTACGTTTTTGTTTAATGGCTACGAGGTTAACCACGTCATGAACATTACTGACGTTGGACACTTGGTTGGTGATGGAGACGAGGGTGAGGACAAGGTGACTAAACAGGCGCTCGCGGAAGGTAAAACCGCATGGGATATTGCGAAGCTATATACAGACATGTTTGTAAAAGACATGGAGACACTTCATGTGGGGCCATTTACACAAATGCCAAAGGCGACCGATCATATTGAGGAACAAATTGCGATGATCGTGACATTGGAAGAAAAAGGATTTGCATACCGCACGAGTGACGGTGTTTATTTTGATACCGCAAAACTTGCAGACTACGGAATTTTAAGCGGACAGAAATTGGAAGATAAACAGGAGGGTGCGCGCGTGGCGGTGAATATAGAAAAGCGAAACCCCACGGACTTCGCTTTGTGGAAGTTTTCAGGCGAGGGTGAAAAGCGTCATATGGAATGGGCGTCACCTTGGGGCGTAGGATTCCCTGGTTGGCATATTGAATGTTCGGCGATGAGCGAAAAATATTTGGGTTCACCTTTTGATATTCACACGGGTGGGATTGATCATATTCCAGTTCATCACACAAATGAGATTGCGCAAACTGAAGGGGCTCGTGAAAATCACTTGGCAAAGTATTGGATGCATTTAGATTTCTTACGCGTGGATAATCAAAAGATGTCGAAGTCTTTGGGGAATGTGTATTCGCTGACCGATATCGAAGAAAAAGGATTCAATGCGATGGATTCGCGTTACTTTATGTTGGGTGCACAGTATCGTTCAAGTTTGAATTTTACATGGGAAGGAATGAATGCCGCGCAAACAGCACGTAAGCGATTGGAAACATTCTTGCGACGCATTGAGCATTTGGGCCATGTACAGGAATCGTATATGGAACATTTCCGCGAAGCGGTAAATGATGACTTAAATACTCCACGCGCACTGGCGATCGTTTGGGAAGTGATGGGGGACGACTCGTTAGCGCATGAAGATAAGGCGGCGACCGTTTTAGCGATGGACGAAGTATTGGGGCTTGGACTTGCATTGGAAGTGGGGAAGAAGCAAGAAATTCCAGCAGATGTGCAAGAATTGGTGGAAGCACGCCAATTAGCGCGTGAATCAAAGGAATACGCTAAAAGTGATGAACTACGTGTGGCTATTGAGGCGAAAGGATTTACAGTAAAAGATGGCTCAGAAGGTCAGGTTGTCGAGAAGACATAGAATGGCTTATATTGGCTCATTAAACGCGGTTTTGTATTGACAAAACCGCGTTTTTATGCTATATTATCCTCCCGGTTGACGAACGGAGTTGTTCAGAAAGTAGATGAATATTCGTCTCTTTCCTGGACAACTTCGTCCTCACACCTGGAAGGCTCTCATGGGAAACATCCCCGTTGGTTTCATTGTCTCGATCGCTGTCGTCCTCACGCTGGCCGCCCTGATCTTCGGCACCATGTTCTACCGTGACTGGTCGCGCCGCAAGCGTGAGCAGGCCGCGGTGGACCTGGCGGCCAGGCAGAAGGCGGCCGAGGATGCGATCCCGAAGCTGTTCGTGAACTGCCGCTACGGCGTGCGCACGGCCTTCTTCGAGGAAGACATCAAGGGCGCCTCCGGTGGGATGATCATGCCGCGAGCTGGCATGATGGTCTTCACCGACGACGCCAGCATGCCTCGTACGGGAACCGTGGCGATGCTCGACAAGCTCGTCTCGGACCTCGGTCGCAAGAAGGTGTGGGTGAGCGAGTACGCTTTCTACACCATCGGGCGCGGAATGGTCCCGGCCGAGCAGGACTACGCCGACTACGGCAAGTACGTGCTCGGTCTCGCCGATGCCATGTGCCGTTTCCGCGCCTACAAGATCGCGGCCTGATCTCGTCCCCGGGGCCGTCGCATCTCGCGCCGGCCCCAAGCCCACCCTTCACGTACGCACCGCACGAAACAAAAGCCATCCGGCCATCGTTTCGTCGGTGCGCTTTTGTTTTATATTGCGAAAATAGCCCTGTAGCATTGACAAAACCGCGTTTTTATGTTATGCTGGCGCGTCGTTCCACTAGGTTGTGGGGCGAAATATTCACCTAGAGTCTTGGAGGGCGATATGCCTGAAGCCAACGATCGCATTCCGAAGGAACTGAGCTCCAGCATGGAGCGAGGAATGGCCGATGCATACGCCAAGTGGATGGGCGCCGTGGTGATGCTGAGTTGGGCGCACGAACGTCCGGGGCGTTCAAGTTCTGCTCCCAAGAAGGTGTTCGAGGAGGAGGTGGTCTTCGCACGAGTCAAGGCGTGCAAGGTCTTTGGTCGGCAGGATGACGATGGGTCGCATGACCTGAGTGTCACGCTCGACCTCGATACTGACCTCTACTTCGCTCACGACAAGGTCGCGTCCGTCTCGGTTGGGGAGGATGAGCAGAAGGCTACCGTCTCTTTCCGTAGCAGGCCGGGTATCCCCAGTTCCCATCCGAAGACTGTGAATATCAAGCGCATGGCCTGATCTCGTCCCCGGAGTCGTCGCATCTAGCGCCGGCTCCAAGCCCACCCCTACGTGCACATCCGCACGGCTCGAGCCATCCTGGCTTCGCCGTTCCCGGGTGTGCTCTTGTTTTTTATTGAGAAAATAACCTTATAGTATTGACAAAACCGCGTTTTTGTGTTACTATTTTCGGCCTGACTGTAAAAGAGTTGGGATTGACAGAGCGTAGTTCCGGATATCCCGGAGCCTATCGCTTGTACAGGGGATTCGCTTGCGGGTCCCCCTTCAGAAGGTTGCATGAACAAGACCATCATCGCGCTCCTCGTCCTCGCCGCCGCCTGCAACACCCAGCCCACCGCCCCGGGCGACACCGTCCTCAACGTCGCGCCGGACGCTCCCGACAACATCGTCGTCGAGGCGCCCGTCGTGAACGAAGGTGACGTCAACGTCATCGTGGACGGCTCCGACTCCGATTCCGGCACCCTGTGCCAGTTCGAGGTCGAGTACTACCTGGGTGGCACGCATGTACTGCCGACGCGGCCCCTGATCTCGATCCACCACACGACGGCGCCCTACGGCGCCTTCGACGGTGAGGTCTACACCGTCGCCATCGAGGCCCCCGCGGGCTGCGGCGACCTGAAGATCAGCGGCCTCACGTCGCTCATCACGACGGTCAACGGCGACGACTGGTTCGACACCATGCGCGGGCACAGTGCGTGGGTCGACATCAACGTCGGCAACGACGACTACCAGACCTACTTCGGTGACGAGGAAGGCCCCGGCGTCATCGTCGGCGACTTCTTCATGAACTACCTCTCGGGGTCGTTCGTGATCCCCGACGGCGGTGTGGCGATCCTCACCCTCAGCCTCGACACGGAGTTCGACCAGAACGTCGGTCCCGACCTGGGGCAGATGTTCCACGCCGAAGTCGGCCCCCTGGTCGGCTTCTCGTACGGCGAGAACTTCAACGAGGTGTTCATCATGGACATCTCGAGCGAGGGGCCGCTCTTCGGCAACTGGCTCTGGCGCGAGTGACCTCCCTCGGGGCCGGCGCATCTCGCGCCGGCCCCCAAGTCCACCCTTCACGTGCGCACCGCATGAAACAAAAGCCACTCGGCTACTCGTTTCGTCGGTGCGCTTTTGTTTTATTGTGCTATAATTTGCGCATGTGGCAGATGGACTAGAGCTTAAAAATAAAACGGAACTGCCAAAGTCCGAACAGCCTGAAATTCAGGTTGATTTAGCATCTGCAAAAGAAGCGCCCGCAGTAGCTCCAGAGCGAATAGAAAAACAAGAACCTGTAGAAAAGCCTCAAGAACTTCCGACGCGTGCTCCGGTGGTACAACAAGCGGCACCCCGTGTCGACAAAGATCGTTTTTTGGTAGGTATCGAACATATTCTTTCTGAAAACTTAGCTGATGCGTATTTAGCTTTGCCTCCCGAAAAGCGCAGTGCATTTAAAGCGCGCGGTGAAGAGATCGCTACCAAAGTAAAAGAAATGTCAGACAAAGGGCGCCTACATGTACACAAAATACTTCATTGGATTCGCGATTGGTTGCGCATGATTCCAGGAGTCAATGTATTTTTCCTAGAACAGGAAGCAAAGATCAAAGCGGATAAACTCCTTGAATATTATAAACAGCATACGGGCAAGTAATATGAATGATCTACTTCTTACGGGTGAGTCAACTGCAGGGGGAGCTTTTTCTTTTGAGCTATGGCTTATTGTGATTCCATTGTCTGCATTCGCGCTATTTGCGATTGGATATGTGGCACTCATGCTTTTTCGTCGCTGGGTGCGGGAATCAAATATGCTTCCGTCTGGCGAAAAGGCATTGGTTACGTACCGTGTTTTAGTTCCAAAATATAAGAGCGACCAAGATACGAAAGGATCAATCCCTTTGCAGCAAGTGCAAGAAAAGGTTGCGATTGCAGAAACATTTTATTCGGCAATTGGGGGATTAAAGGCGCAACGTGGATTTAAGTCGTGGCTATATGGTCGCACAGATGCCGCCGCACTTGAAATTGTCGCGCAAAAAGGATCGATTACATTTTATATGACCGTGCCTGGCTACTTGCAGACCTTTGTAGAGCAGCAATTGCAGGCGCAGTATCCAGATGCGCAACTCGACATTGTTGAGGATTATAATATTTTTGCGCCAAATAGCGTGATCGTTGGGGGCTATTTGAAATTAAGACGTGATAATTCGGTTTCGCTTAAGACATTCAAAAAAATGGAGAGCGATCCGCTTGGGGGACTTACCAATGCGCTTTCTAAGGTTCCTGAAAATGAAGGAGTGGCGATTCAGTACATTGTACGGTCGGCGAAAAAGGAATGGCGCGATTCAGGTCGCCGTATTTCGAAGAACATGCAAAAGGGCATGCATTATGAAGACGCGCTCAAGGGTGGTGATAAAGGTTGGGGAGCGGCACTGAAGAGCAAGGAAAAGAAAGACGAATCAAAACAGGAAATGGCACAGCGTCGTTTGACCAAAAATGAAGAAGAGATGTTGCAAGGTATTAGCGATAAGTTGAGTAAGGCGGGAATGGACGTCAATATTCGTATTGTGGCGGCTACGCAGTCGGCAGCTGGGGCGCAGGCGCAGCTCAATCAAGTACTACAAGCTTTTTCGCAATACAGTATTTATGAGTCTGGAAATGCGTTCGATCCTAAGATTCCAAAGAGCAAAAAGAATTTAGTGCGTGATTTTATTTATCGTCGTTTTGATGACGCACAGGGAATTGTGCTCAATACCGAAGAAATGGCGGGGCTTTGGCATTTACCATTACCTTCTACGGAAACGCCCAATATCAATTGGTTATTGGCGCGCACGCAACCGGCGCCTGCGGGGATTGCAACTCAGGGGTTACATATTGGGTACAATGAATTCCGTGGTGCGCGTACGGAAGCATTTATGGATACATCGGACCGTCGCCGTCACTTATATATGCTTGGTAAGACCGGTTCGGGTAAGTCTTATTTATTGCGCTATATGGCGGTGCAGGATATTAAGGCAGGGAAGGGTGTTTGTGTGATCGATCCGCACGGAGATTTGGTTGACGCCATTATGGGTTCAATACCAAAAGAGCGCATTGATGACGTGATTTATTTCAATCCGTCCGACATGGAGCGCCCAATGGGATTAAACATGCTCGAAGCACCAAGTGAAAACATGCGCGACTTTGCGGTGCAGGAAATGATTTCGATTTTCTATATGTTGTTCCCACCGGAAATGATTGGTCCGATGTTCGAGCACAGTATGCGGAATTTCATGCTCACACTCATGGCGGACTTGAAGAATCCAGGAACGCTCGCGGAAATTCCGCGCATGATTTCCGACGAAAAGTTCCAAAAAGAATGGATTGCAAAAGTGACCGATCCAATCGTGCGTAGTTTCTGGGAAGACGAAATGGCGAAAACGAGTGATTACCATAAGTCTGAAACTATGGGATACCTTGTTTCTAAGGTAGGTCGCTTCGTGGAAAATGAAATGATGCGTAATATTATCGGTCAGTCCCGTTCTGCATTCGATTTCCGGAAAATCATGGACGAGGGAAAGATTTTGCTTGTGAACTTGTCTAAGGGGGCAACGGGTGAAGTGAATGCAAACTTGTTGGGGCTGATCATTGTGGC
>CAYPYH010000047.1:0-6998 GCA_964415145.1 uncultured Gammaproteobacteria bacterium | reverse complement strand
AAATTATTTGCGTAAGATAGGAAGCTGATTAAAAGACCAATCGTAAAATGCCCAGATGTAATAAGTGCCGTCCCATACGCAAGCACAATGAGCTGCCCCAAGTTCGAAGCCAGTCCATAAATTGGAGTAAACGTATTATTTGCAACACCAGCCCCAATTGCAGCAGAATAATTCTGATTATTCACTTCCTGGAAACGCTTTTTAAAATAATCTCTACGATTAAACGCAATGATTACCTTAAAGTTATTCAAGCTTTCTTGAATTTCCGAACTCATTCCCCCAAGTGACTGAGCGCTCGATAAATTCTTCTTCTTTACCCAAGCGGATAAACCAAGAGTGATACACAATAAGAATAATGCCGGCATGAGGGTTGCTACACCTAAACGGATATTTAAACTAAGAATAAATACCGCCGCCCCAATCATGAGGAAGACATTACCAAAGAATTGTATAAGAGACTGCGAAAAGAATTGATTTATTTTATCGGTGTCATTATTAATTCTAGAAATCAAGTCCCCCGCCTTATTTTGATTGAAAAATGCAATTGGTAATGACTGTAGCTTATTGAATATCTGATTACGCAAACGATAAAGCACCCGTTGACCAACACCACCCATGAAACGGGTCTGTAGATAGCTCGCGATTGCCGCCAATAAATAGATACCAAGAATGATTCCAGAATAGACCAATACTCCGTGATAATCAGACCCTGCGATAAATGTATCTACCGCATGAGCAATTAATCGTGGCGCAGTAAGGTTTAATGCAGAACTCGCGATCACCGCCACAAGAGCGAAGATCATGATCTTTTTTTCTTCCGCAATCAAAGGCCACAGCTTTTTGACCGCTTGCCAAACAGAAGTTTTCTTTGAATTGTCAGGTTTGTTTAAGTTGTAGTTCATAGAGTATCAGTGCTCTGCTGTGAATTATAAATCTGTACGTATTCCGGGGATGTTTCCATCAAATGTATGTGAGTACCGGTAGCAATAACTTCCCCTTCCATCAATACAACAATCTGATCATAACTCTCGACAGATGCAATTTTTTGCGTAACTGAGACCAAGGTTAAATCAGGATAATTCTTGGAAATATTTTCCAAAATATTCTTTTCCGTATTTGCATCAACGCGCGCCGTAAAATCATCTAGGAGCAAGATTTTAGGGTTGATCGCCAAAGCGCGAGCCAACATGATTCTCTGCTTTTGCCCGCCAGACAAACTCGTACCTCTTTCAGAAACAACGGTATTAAGTCCTTCGGGTAAGTTTTGAATAAAATCCGAAAGCTCTGCCGTTTCTATCGCTTTTTGCATATCCGCCTCTGTTACGTCCGTATTAAACGCAATATTTTCTCGAAGACTGATATTAAAGATGCTGCTGTCTTGAAATACCAAGCCAACTTGCTTATACAGATTTTCTCTCTTGTATTCGTTGATATTATGATGATCGTACTTAATTTCTCCAGATGTTGGGTGAAGTAGCCCCACAAGGAGACTCATTAATTGCGTCTTACCAGCCGCCGTAGGACCAATGATCGCAACCCTATGTCCTGGCTGAATACTCAAAGAAACATCTTTAAGTGCCGTTTTTTCCCCAAACAATAAACTAACCTTTTCTATCTGAATACTACCCTTGAGCGCTGTCGTGAGCGTTCCTTCTTCTTTTGGTTCAGGAGATGACAAGACGGCGTAAATTCTTTCATATGATGCCTGAGCCTGAGCAATAATATTACTTACAAAACCAAGTATGAATATTGGAAATATCAAGATCGTCAGATAGCTATTAAATGACGCAAAGTCCCCCAAGCTCATATATCCTTCAATGATAAATTTACCACCGAGCACGAGAATGATAAGAACCGCCAAGTTTGACGCAAGCGTGATGATCGGAATCATTGCAGAGAAAAGCTTTAAAATACCAATACCAATATCTTTCGACTTCGTATTCGCTTCAGCAAACTTGGCATGCTCCATTTTTTGAGAATGCAAAACTCTGATCAAAGTTGACCCAAGAATGCTTTCATTAATAACCTTGTTTAGCCAGTCTACGACTTCGCGAGTTTGCATGAACAGTGATCGTACCTTACTAAGAATGACAAAAAACGTAACTCCAATGATCGGTAGAATGGTTAGAACCGCTATACCTAATTTCCAGTTGATCGAAATAAGCAAGAAGCTTCCTCCGAGGATTAAGAAAACCGAAGAAACGATATTCACCACCGCTTGGGAAACGAAGTTTTTTATCGCGTCAATATCAGAAGTTAAATTCGTCAATAACTTTGACGGAGTCGTGTGTTGCACTTCTGCAAAACTCTGCGTAGAGATTTTTTCTGAAAGAGTATTACGCAAATCTCGTGCAACTCGCTCAGAAGCATGTGTCTGCACAATACTTTGCAAATACGTAAGGATAAAAATACCTCCAGCAGCAATACCGAATTGCCACAAAACAGTATTCAGCGAACCGCTACGAAAAAATCCATCAATCCCATGAGACAATAAACGAGGTAACCATAACGTTAAACCATTACTGACAAGTGCCAATAACACGAGGGGTACGATAAGCTTCCAGTAAGGCTTCAGTAGGCTCACCAGGCTAGGCTTTGTAGATTTTGCACTTTCTTGTTTACTCATATAATTAACATTTTTTATCAATAATACTGTCGGATATTTTTTTATTGAGCGCGGCATATTGGTCCAGTTCGTCATCCGTAAGCACACTGAATAGTTCAGTCATTTTTTCTAAACCCTGCTCCTTAAACTCTTTAAAGAGTTTTTTTGCCTTTTCGGACAATGACAAAGACATCACTCGCCGATCTTCAGGGCTCTCTTTCCGGATTAAGTATTCTTTATCAACCAAACCATCAATTAATTGCGTTGCGGCACTGCTCGTAATATGAAGCGCCTGAGCAATAGCTTTTGTATTTGCAGACTCATTATTAGCCACAAAACGCAATACAAAACCTTGAGAAGGCGTAATAGCGAGTTCTTTTTTAGAGGTATAACCAACCATCAGCTTATGCCTCATGGAGTGCATACTCTGAAGCAGTCCTTCAATGGTTTTCTTACGATGTAACATAGGTATTGGATGATTTTACTAAGATGCTTATTAGATTAGCACCTTACATATATTACGTCAATTCGCACACCGGCATTCGTACAATACACCCTTCCACACCCTCTCTTTACATACCCCCTTGGGGGTATATAGTAGTCCCATATGGAAAAACCTAATAAAGACAAGATTCTACGTCGACTCAAAATTCTTGAGGGTCAAATACGGGGCTTACAAGAAATGATTAGCGCCGATAAATACTGTATTGATGTTATTACGCAAACATCAGCCGTAAAACAAGGCCTTTCGAATATTGAAGACATACTCCTTGAAGGCCATCTGGGTCACTGTGCGATTAACCAAATCAAATCAGGCAAAGAAAAGAAAGCCGTGCAAGAAATTCTAAAAGTATATCAACTCAAACGTAAATAATATGGAAAAAGTAACTTCACATGTGAGCGGCATGCATTGTGCGTCTTGCGTAAGTCGTATTGAAAAAACCATCGGGAAAGAATCTGGCGTAGAAGAGGTGTCGGTCAACCTGGCCACCGAAGAAGCGCGCATTACATTTGATCCTGCGAAAACAGATATATCTACGCTCTCAAAAACGGTAGAGCCTTTTGGGTATCAATTACATCCGCAAGGTCATTCCCCTGCTGCCATGGATCACGCAAAACACCAAACGGCGCCCAGTGGCCATGACCACGCAAGCTTTTCTGCAAAAGAAACCGAATCGCTACGCCGAAAAGTATTTATTTCAATGCCATTGGTACTCTTTGCTGCCGGTATGATGTTTTGGGAAATCCTAAGCACATTTAGCATTGTTCCTATGATGTCTGAAGTGCTTTACGAATTCTTCCATCATTTATTGCCTATTTTTGCTACCTACATGCTATTCGTTGTAGGGACACCGTATTTGCGTGGGCTTTGGATATTCCTGCGGCGCGGCGTTGCGGACATGGATTCCCTTGTAGGACTTGGGACCGTTGCCGCATTCATCTATAGCTTCATACTAACCGCATTTGAAATCCCGCTCGCCCCTTATGTCGATGTAGAAGCCACCTACTATGACGTAACGATTGTCGTCATTGGGCTCATTACCCTTGGAAAATATTTTGAAGCGCGTGCAAAGGCACGTACAGGAGGCGCAATCAAGCAACTTCTTGGTTTGCAGGTAAAAACAGCAACCGTGCTGCGCAACAATACAGAAGAAGTAATTTCGATCGGTGACGTAGTAAAAGGCGACATCGTAATTGTAAAACCAGGGATGAAAATTCCGGTTGATGGTGTAATCGAATCAGGTGATTCTTATTTAGATGAATCTATGCTGACCGGTGAATCAGTTCCTGTACAAAAAGTCGCTGGTGACAAGGTTTCGGCCGGAACGATGAACACGACAGGCGCTTTTTCTATGCGCGCCACAGGCATTGGCTCTGAAACCCTACTTGCGCATATCATTGCACTTGTCGCAGACGCTCAAGGGTCAAAGGCGCCTATTCAAAAGCTGGCCGATAAAATCTCGAGCATTTTTGTCCCAATTGTTCTTGTTATCGCAGTACTTTCCTTGATCGCTTGGCTTACCATTGGCGCACAATACCTTCCCTTCTCGCAAACACTTTCTTATGGACTTGTTTCATTCGTGAGCGTGCTCGTGATTGCTTGCCCTTGCGCGCTTGGACTCGCTACCCCAACCGCTATTATGGTGGGCGTGGGTCGTGGCGCTACACAAGGAATTCTCATTAAAAATGCCGAAATTCTTGAAAAGCTCCACAAGGTAACCGTACTTGTGATCGATAAAACCGGAACACTTACCGTTGGAGCACCTAAAGTATTATCCGTGCAAACTCATGGCGCAATCGATGAAGCAAAGGCGGTAGCTATTCTTGCAAGCATTGAAACGCAGTCAGAGCACCCTCTGGGCACCGCGATTGTGCAATACGGAAAAGCTCAAGGAATCGCTCTTGAAAAAACCAGTCAATTTGAAAATATACCAGGCCAGGGGCTCAAAGCCACCTTAGGTGGAACAGTCTATTATGCGGGGGGCCCTAATCTTCTTACGTCTCTTAATCTTCCTATTCCAAAAAATCAATCTGATCAAGTTGCAACTCTTGTGTATTTAGCGACAGACCAAGAAGTGCTTTTGTCTGTCGCTATTGGGGACCAAATTCGAGAAGGTGCCAAAGACGCCATTGTAACGCTTCGCCGCTTGGGAATTAAAGTAATTATGGCCACGGGTGATAATGCACTCGTTGCAAATGCTGTCGCAAAAGAACTTGGCATAGACGAAGTACTGGCACAGGTATTACCCCAAGACAAACTAGAAAAAATAAAGGCACTCCAAGCAACTGGGTCTATTGTTGCGATGGCGGGCGACGGCGTGAATGATGCTCCGGCTCTTGCGCAATCAGATATTGGAATCGCCATGTCGACAGGATCTGACGTTTCCATTGAAACAAGCGATGTTACATTGCTTCACGGTGATATTCGTAAAATCGCTCAAGCAATTGAGCTTTCAAAAGCAACCATGAGTACCGTGCGTCAAAATCTGTTCTGGGCATTCATATACAATATTGTAGGTATTCCACTCGCAAGCGGTATTTTCTTCCCTTTCTTTGGGTGGCTTCTCTCTCCCGTATTCTCCGGATTTGCCATGGCCATGTCGAGCGTTTCGGTGGTACTTAACTCGCTACGTCTGCGCGCAAAGAAATTATAATATGGCAGACAAGAAATATACCTATTACGTAAAAGGCATGCACTGTGCCGCATGTGAGTACATGCTTGAAGATATTTTTTCGTCTGTAGAAGGGGTGACAGAAGTAAAAGCGAGCCTAGGAGAAAATTCGGTAACACTTCAAGGCGAATTGCCGAATGATTCCGCACAATTCGCCGATCAGCTTACGAAACTCATTGCGCCGCACGGATATAAAATCCTTCTTGCGCCGACCGCAACAAAAGTGAATTACCGTGAATTCATAGTAGCGGCACCCGCAGCACTCACCTTTTTGATCGCTTTCTTTCTCCTGCAAAAGCTAGGCCTCGTGAATCTTATTTCGTCTGGAGAAGTGACTTATGCAACCGCATTCGTGGTGGGGTTAATCTCTTCGGTGTCCACCTGTTTAGCGATTGTGGGAGGACTACTCCTTTCCGTTTCTGCGAATGCTGCAAAATATGGAGGACACTGGCAGTCACAGGCGCTTTTCCATGCCGGTCGCCTTATTGGATTCTTCATGCTTGGCGGAATGATCGGAACCTTAGGAAATGTATTCCAAATTGGTTATATGAGTACCGCCTTATTGAGTATCGCTGCGGCTATTATTATGCTTTTGCTTGGGCTGAACCTATTAGACACATTCCCCTTCGTGCAAAAGCTTCAACTGCGTATGCCCAAACGATTCAGCGGCTACGCTTCTCGTACGAGCGCCTCTTCTCACGGTATTGCGCCCCTCTTGGCCGGAATCGCTACATTCTTTCTTCCCTGTGGATTCACACAGTCCATGCAGGTCTATACGCTCACCACGGGAAGCTTTGCGGCCGGAGGACTTACCATGCTCGCATTCGCACTTGGAACATTCCCCATGCTCGCCCTGCTTTCCTTTAGCTCACTTGAAATCACACACAAACCCTGGAAAGGAACATTCTTTAAAGCAGTTGGTATTATTGTAATCGTGCTCGCACTCTTCAACCTTTGGAATGGATTTGTAGCCATTGGTATTGCCCCTCCAATCTTTTCGCTCTAATATTACCTTATGCAAAATGACACAAAAACAGCTCTTGGATTTGGAATCGCCATTATCGCCCTACTGATTGGCGCTACTTTTATCTCTAATACTCGAACTGCCACTCCAAATGCCCCTGCGCAGTCTATTGCGGTTGAAGACGGCGTACAAGTCATTACCATTGCCGCAAAAGGCGGATACACCCCCGAAAGAGTCACCGCTAAAGCAGGCGTAC
>CAYPYH010000046.1:0-6999 GCA_964415145.1 uncultured Gammaproteobacteria bacterium | reverse complement strand
TTTCTGTCTCTACCGGTTTTAGCAGGGCCTCCGGCCGAGTCTCCCTCCACGATGTAGAGTTCTGAAACGCTGGCGTCCTTACTTGAACAGTCGGCGAGCTTTCCAGGAAGCATCAATCCTTCAAGCGCTCCTTTACGCAAAACGGTTTCGCGGGCCATACGAGCAGCCGCACGCGCGCGCGCCGAAAGCAAACACTTTCCAATAATATCTTCCGCGTCTTTTGGATGTTCTTCCAAGAAGATTGCAAAGGTTTCTCCAAATACGGTGTCTACCGCCGAACGCGCTTCTGGGTTTCCAAGTTTCCCTTTGGTTTGACCTTCAAATTGAGGTTCAGGAATCTTTACGCTGATTACGGCGGTCAAACCTTCGCGTACATCGTCACCGGTTAAATTCTCGTCCTTTTCTTTCAAGTACCCCTTCATGCGGGCGTAATTGTTCAAAGAGCGGGTGAGGGCGGTGCGGAATCCGGCTAAGTGCGTTCCACCTTCGGGGTTAATAATATTGTTTGCAAAACAACGAACATTTTCATTGTAGTCTTTGGTGTATTGCAGCGATACTTCTACATACACGGTGTCCATTTGTTTTTGGATGTGGAATACACTATCATTTTGAACTTCTTTTTTCTGGTTCAAATAACGTGTATACGATGCGATTCCTCCTTCGAAGTAAAATCCGTAAGGAACTAAATCTCCGCCGCGTTCGTCAAAAATCTCTACTTCAATTCCAGCCGACAAATAGGTTTGTTGGCGCAAGTGTTCAATAATAGTGGTCCAGCTATATTCGATCGTTTCAAAAATCGTTGCGTCCGCCTGGAAACGAATTTTTGTTCCGCGCTTTTTTGAAGTCCCAATTGCTTTCGCTTTTCCTTGTGGAATTCCGCGCTTGAATTCTTGGAACCATTCTTTACCATCGCGCCATACATATGCTTCGAGGTGATCAGAAAGCGCGTTTACAACAGACACACCTACACCGTGCAAACCTCCTGAAATTTTATATCCGCTATCTTCACCGCCGAATTTTCCTCCGGCATGCAATTTTGTTAAAACGAGTTCGAGCGCAGAGATTCCTTGTTCTTTGTGGATGTCCACCGGAATTCCGCGACCATTATCTTCAACTTCAATCCATGAATTGTCTTGGAGACGAATGATTACTTTTGTGGCATGCCCCGCCATTACTTCGTCGAAAGAGTTGTCCACAACTTCCCAAATAAGGTGGTGCAGACCCGTTGGGCCGGTTGACCCAATGTACATACCCGGGCGCTTACGTACCGGTTCTAATCCTTCCAATACGGTAATGCTCGACGCGCTATATTCCTTTTCAGATGCCTTTTTTGTTGCTTTTGCCATAATCTAAATACGGGAAAATCTTACCATTTTTATGGAGGTCTTGGCTAGTCTTTTTGTGTTATACTTATCTTATGGCAACCGAGCAACCAAATCTTATTCAGTCCGAGTATTCTTCGATCGAGAAGCAATATGAACGGAAGGTCTTATGGACACGACTCGTTCCTGTACTTCAAAAAGGGGGACTGTTTCTTTGGTCTGTCATAGATTTGGTTCTTGTATTTGGAACGCTCGCATTTTTTGCATGGTATTTGGTACAGGGAATATTCAGTGAACAACAATTAGTGGCACGCATCGGGCAGAATCATACAGACCAGCGTTCGCTCATTGTGTCGCAGCAAGCAACGGGTTTGGTGCTTTCTAATACCCTTGTCCTTCCAGGGTCCGAGGGGCAGTATGATCTATATGCAACCGTCGGCAATCCAAATGAATCGTGGCTGGTTACGTTTACGTATTTTTTTGAAACATCCGCTGGGAATACGGATTCACGCAAAGGGTATGTGCTTCCTGGTGGCGAGCAGGCGATTGTGGAATTATCGAATGAGGCAGCGAGTCGCCCAGGGCGCGCAGAATTAAAGATCGAAAATATTGAGTGGGAGCGCATAAAGAATATTCCGGGGGGTGATATTAAAACATGGCTCGCTGATCGTGGAGATTTTAAGATTACGGATATAAAGCACGGGGCTATCACAAAGATTGGAGATCGTGACATTGTTCAAACGGCATTTACCATTGCGAATCAGTCAGCATACTCGTATTGGGATATAGACGTCGTTCTGCTCTTGAAGGTGGGGCGTAATATTGTGGGAGTGAACCAAATTCGTATTCCGTCACTCGATGCCGCAGAGACTGCATCAAAAACAGTAAGCTGGTTTTGGACTCCTTCGGCAGGTGCTACCCCCGAAGTTATTCCACAAATCAATTTCTTTGATGCGAACGTGTATAAGGCGAATCCAACAAAAACAACAGGTGAAACGAGTGAACAATTGTAGAGTGCGCATGACTGTGGCAACATAGGTTCTATGCAGATGCGTTTTTGGCAAACATTGGTTCGTATGGATTGGATCTTAAATATTGCCGTATTCGGTCTTTTGTTTTTAGGGTTTGCGTCTATCTACTCAGTGGAGCTTGCGCGTGCAGATGGATTTGGACTTATTCAAAAACATTTGATCGCATTGGCGCTTGGGTCCGTGCTCTTTTTTGGCGCCGTACGTATGCATTATGCGGGGTGGCGCATTATGGCACGAGGAGTATATGTTTCTAGCGCAATATTGCTTGTAGCGGTATTGCTTTTCGGGTCCACCATTCGCGGAACAACGGGTTGGTTCAATCTTGGTTTCTTTTCATTTCAGCCAGTAGAGTTTGCAAAATTTGCCCTTGTGCTGCAGTTGGCTCGGTACTTTGGAGAAGAAGCGTCGCCGCGTATTTCGTGGAGGGAAATTTTTTGGAGTGGAGGAATGATGTTTGGGCTTGCGGGGCTCGTGCTTATGCAGCCAGACTTAGGAAGCGCATCTATTCTCGTTGCCCTGTGGGGATTCGGGCTACTACTCGCAGGGATTTCTTGGAAACATATTTTAATCTTCGCGACGAGTTTTTTGCTTATTTTTGGAGCGGGGTGGTTGGTACTTGAGGATTATCAAAAGGAGCGTATTGCGGTATTTATGCAGCCTGAACGAGATCCGCTTGGGAGTGGGTACAATATTCGTCAGGCAAAGATTGCGATTGGTTCAGGGCAGATCTTTGGTCAAGGATTGGGATTTGGTTCGCAAAATCAATTGCGCTTCTTGCCAGAAGCGCAAACTGACTTCGTATTTTCTGTAATCGCTGAAGAACTAGGGTTTTTGGGGGCGGGCATGGTTTTATTCGCCTTTGCCGTGATTGCTTGGCGATCCTATGTGATTGCGCACCGTGCGCGCGACGGTTTTGGGGTGTATCTCCCAATGTATACGGGGGGAGTATTGGTCATTCAGGCATTTATGAACATTGCGGTAAACCTCGCATTATTGCCCGCAACAGGCTTTGCATTGCCGTTTGTGAGCTATGGAGGAAGCTCGCTCTTGCTTTCCTTGCTTTTGGTTGGTATTTTACAGTCGGTCGCGATTCAGCAAAATCCTGCCGATATTCAGTCGGTTTCCTGATTTTTCCCTGATCACCTTGACAATAATCTAAAAATCAGGTGAAATACGCGCATATTTATATTGTATGGAGACAATCACACTAAAAGCAGAAGTCCGCACACTCATGGGTCGCGATACTATTGATTTACGCCTTAATAACGTAATCCCAGTTGTGGTATACGGAATGGGTGAAGAAGCGCTTAGCCTACAGGTTAGTCGCAGTGAATTTGACCGCGTTTACGGACAAGCAGGTGAAAGTACTGTAGTACAGCTTGATTTGGACGGGAAACAAATCCCAGTTCTTATTCACGATACTCAAATTGATGCTCAAACCGATTTCACGATTCACGCAGACTTTTTGCGCGTAGACATGAACAAAAAGGTTGAAGCTGGAATTCAAATCGTATTTATTGGTGAATCAGCAGCTGTTGAAACACTTGGTGGAACACTTGTACAGAACTTGTCTGAAGTAGAAGTGCGTGCGCTTCCAGGAGCACTCGTTCGTGAAATCGAAGTAGATATTTCTAAGCTTGCTACATTTGACGACGCGATTCACGTGTCTGACATCGTAGTACCAGAAGGAATGGAAATGTTGACTGAAATGGACACAGTGGTTGCAACGGTGCAAGAACCACTTAACGAAGCTGAATTGGACGCACTCAATGCTCCAGTTGAAGCAGATGTGAACGCGGTAGAGGTAACAACTGAAAAGAAGGTGGAAGAAGGTGCGACCGAAGAAGCCAAATAAGAATAATCCAATTATGGCAAAAAAGATCCGCAAAGGAGGTGCGTGGATCCAAAAGAACGTCGAGCGTATCCCGCTCGCGTCTTTTGTTTCTAGAGTTTTTCAAGGTGCGAAGAAGATTATTGTGAACATGGATTCGCGCGAAGCTCGTTTGGGAATTGGCTTAGCGATTTGCGTCGTTTTATTGATCGGACTGAATCTTTTCTTCCGCCCCATGCCTGTGGACATTGATTCGAACACGGACACTGAGGTCGCTCAAGAATCCATCGCGAGACATCCGTTTACTGGGGCACCACTTCTAGGGGCTTCTATCGAAGATGTATTCGTACTTGGGGTGATGGTGGAAAATTCGTATGACGCATGGCCATTGTCTGGATTGGAAGATGCCTTTTTGGTTATTGAGGCACCGGTTGAGGGGAGTATTCCGCGATTCATGGCATTATTCACGTCAGACATGACGGTGCAGAAAATCGGGCCAGTGCGCAGCGCAAGACCGTATTACGTGGATTGGGCAAAGGGTTGGAGTGCGATTTATCATCATGTAGGCGGGTCTCCCGAAGCACTTGATTTGATTGCGTCGCTTGGAGTGCAAGATGTAAATGAGTTTTATAATGGGAATATCTTTTGGCGCTCGACTGACCGCGGGGCGCCCCATAATGTGTATACCTCGGTCGAGCGCTTGCGCGACCATGCAACACTTAAAGAATTCACAAAACAAAAAGACGGATTTTTCAAGTTTAAGGAAATGACTGAGACGGGCGCTGCAGCGCAAAAGGTCTCTGTGCAGTGGTATAGCGAACCAAGTAGATATGACGCTGTGTGGACGCTTGAGGAAGGTATGTACGTGCGCTCACAAGGTGACAAGGCGATTCGTAGCGCGGACGGAGATCAGTACAAGGCGGCAAATATTATTGTGCTCGAAACCGATATTCGTTCGATTGATGAAAAGGATCGTAAACACTTGCGAACGACTGGTGAAGGGGAGGCGCGTATCTATCAAAATGGAAATAGTACGGAAGGAACGTGGAAAAAGGCGAGCGTAGAAGCGTCTCTGGAATTCGTGGACCTATTTGGAAAAACGATTGAGCTTCTCCCGGGAGCTACATGGATTGAAGTGACGGAGTCTTTGTCTTTGGTGCGGGTAGATCCACTTGTGGCTGAATAAAGTAATTTATCAAAAAGCTGCGAATATTCATTCGCAGCTTTTTGTTTATACGACTTCAATTTCTTGAATGTCTTTCTTCTTGAATTTGTATAATTGCGCGGGTCGCCATGGTTCTCCAGAACGTTCTTTTTCAAGCGGATCAAGAATATCTAGCTTTAGAATTTTCTTTCGGAAATTACGTTTATCTAAACTTGTTTCAAGAATTGCGTCATAGGTGCTCTTGAGTTCGGTGAGTGTAAATTCCGTAGGGAGAAACTTTGAGATCAGTGTCGTGTAGGTGACGCGTGAACGTAGTCGTTTCATAGCCATGGTGAGGATTTCATTATGGTCATAGGCGAGCGTCTTTATTTCCGAGAAACGTACCCACTGGCTGTCTGTGGTAGCTTCTTGTTCACTTGGCGTCAGTGCGCTCCACGGTACAATGCTTAAATATCCAACGGCGACTACGCGGCCACGGCGATCGCGGTCAACGCGACTAAATGTGTAGAGCTGTTCGATATAAAGGGCTGACGACGTAATTTCAGTTTTTGCGCGTATGTGTCGAAGCACTGCCTCGTCGGCTGTTTCCGTGGGAAGTAAAAGGCCACCAGGAAGCCCTTGCATGTCAACGAAGTGGGGAGGACGATTAACACCAATAAGGCGCACGTAGAGTTCATTGTCTTTAATCGTAAAAAGCACAGCGTCAGCGGCGAGTACAGCAAATCGGATTGGTTCATCGGTAGGCGATTGAGTCGCTTTTTGTGACATATGTGTTAAACGTACACTAACGAGACAAATTTTGCAAGTATTAGCAATTTAGATTGTGGATAAGTTTCAAAAAGCGTGGCTTCTTGGATAAATCTGAAATCACTTGGATTTGCGCTTGTGGGAATAGTGCCTTGGCGAGACTGGCAAAAAATTCAACATTCGTGCGGTCTAATTCCATGAGTAGTGCGAAGGATTGGCCTTGTGGCAATTGACGTAAAAGGCGCATAGAAAGTTCTAGCCCGTCAGTTCCACTAAAAAGAGCATGGTGTGGTTCGTAGGAAAGGACATCGGGGTCAATATCGCGGCGGGCGCCGGTTGGAATATAGGGCAGATTGGCAATATAGGTCACGCGTCCAACCGGCGCCTGTTCGTGTAGAAGGGGTTCAAGCAGGTCCCCTTCAAAAAAGTGAACGGTTGTTGCTTCTAGCGTTTGTGCATTCACGCGCGCAACGCTCAGGGCACGTGGGTCGATATCAGTTGCATACACTGGTTTTCCCGTCTCGAGTGCGAGCGTAATGGCGATTGCGCCACTGCCCGTTCCAATGTCTACATATACGTCTGTTTGTGGTGCGACATCAAGTGCGAGTTCTACTAATTCTTCGGTTTCAGATCGCGGCGTTAATATGTGGCGGTTTACAAAAAAGGATCGCCCAAAAAATTCAGCGGACTGCATGATTTGAGAAACGGGTTCGTGGGCGGCACGGCGCAGGATCATGGAGCGATACGCATCCCAGTGAGTATCGCTCATGGATTCATTTCCGAGCCGGCTCAAATCGCCCGATAAGCGATAATCAATAACCCATAAGCAATTTTCCCCGCCGTGCTCAGCGCCCTCCTTTATCTCCGGCTGACCTCGTTCAAGAACTGGCTGGGCTCGCGCCT
>CAYPYH010000045.1:5961-7043 GCA_964415145.1 uncultured Gammaproteobacteria bacterium | reverse complement strand
GAAACGTCCACCGTCGAGTGGTACCATTGGACGCAAATCTGCTGGAATCACTGGGAGCACGCGCATGATCATCCAATCTGGCTTCAAGTCGTTCTTGTCCATGCTGTGAAGCAATTTCAAACGACGCATCAAACGATCCTTTTTGGTCTTTGAACGAGTCGTTTCTACTTCAACGTCCAAAAGCTTAATGGTTTCTTTGATGTTTACACGTTCAAGCAAGCGAAGTACCGCTTCTGCCCCGATTCCAGCGTCGAAAATATGACCGAACTTAATTGACCAATCGTGATAGGTGGTTTCAGAAATCACCTTCATCACCGCAAGTTCCTTCAATTCTTCATCTACCTGCAAGAAATCTTGTTCAAGTTCTTCAGCTTTTGAAGCTGATACTTCTTCGATACGCTTAATTTCTGCCGCAAGTGCCTTTTTGTCGTCTTTCAATTGTTCCGTTACGCGGTCGGTATCGCGCTTGATTTCCCCTTCAATCATTTTCTTCTTCGCCTTGTACTCCGCGCGCACTTGTTCTTGGGTTTGTTCAAGAGCAACCTGGTCGACATCGGTAATAATAAAGCTGGTGAAGTAAATCACTTTTTCAAGCGCCTGTACGGACATGTCCAAAATGGTTCCGATCTTTGAAGGCACGCCGCGCAAGTACCAAATGTGAGTCACGGGAGCCGCAAGTTCAATGTGCCCCATGCGTTCACGGCGCACTACGGCTTGCGTTACTTCAACTCCACACTTGTCACAAATGATTCCCTTGTAGCGAATCTTTTTATACTTACCACAATAACATTCCCAGTCCTTTGACGGCCCGAAAATTTCTTCCGCGAAAAGACCATGCTTTTCCGGCTTCTGTGTACGGTAGTTAATTGTTTCTGGCTTGGTTACTTCGCCGTAAGACCATGAGCGTACCACGTCCGGAGACGCTAATTTCAACCGAATCGAGTCGAAATCTGTTGCTTTGAGAGCGTTCAATTTCATTGCCATACAATAATGATTTCTCGAAAAGGTGAATTAGTAAGGGCGCGCGTCATGCTTTACGTCTGGATCAACCTTTTTGCCGTCCTTCAAGAGCTCAACGTCTA
>CAYPYH010000045.1:0-5951 GCA_964415145.1 uncultured Gammaproteobacteria bacterium | reverse complement strand
GACCCTTCAATTCGCGAATTAACACATTGAATGATTCTGGGATATTCACCTTATGAATCTTTTCTCCCTTGATGATTGACTCATACGCCTTTGAACGTCCTGGAACGTCATCGGACTTAATCGTGAGAATTTCTTGCAAGGTGTGAGAAGCTCCGTACGCTTCAAGTGCCCAAACTTCCATTTCTCCGAAACGCTGTCCTCCGAACTGTGCCTTACCACCAAGCGGCTGCTGAGTAATAAGTGAGTACGGTCCAATTGAACGTTGGTGCATTTTATCTTCCACCATGTGGTTCAATTTGAGCATGTACATGATTCCCATGGTCACCGAGTGGTGGAATGGATCTCCTGTACGACCATCGAACAATGTTACCTGACCTGATTCTGGGTACCCAGCCCTCTTCAATTCTTCACGAATTTGCATTTCTTCAACTCCCATGAACACTGGAGCGGCAACCTTGTACCCGAGCTTTTCAGCGGCGAGCCCCAAGTGAACTTCCAAAATCTGTCCGAGGTTCATACGTGACACGACACCAAGTGGAGTAAGTACAACGTCTACCGCACGACCGTCTGCCGTAAATGGCATGTCTGCAACTGGTACCACAATAGATACAACACCTTTGTTTCCGTGACGCCCCGCAACCTTATCTCCAGCTTGAAGCTTACGAAGGTCAGCAATGGTAACTTGAATTGAACGAATAACTCCTGGAGGAAGGTTATCTCCTTCTTCACGAGAGAAAATCTTAATGTCTACTACTTTACCTTTGTGACCATGACGCAAATAAAGTGAGCTGTCGCGAACGTCGCGTGCCTTTTCTCCGAAAATCGCGCGCAAAAGCTTTTCTTCTGCCGAAAGTTCGGTTTCACCCTTTGGCGTAATTTTACCAACCAAGATGTCTCCAGACTTTACTTCGGCACCAATACGAATAATACCTTCAGCGTCCAAGTGTTTAAGCTTGTCTTCTGAAACGTTTGGAATGTCAGCGGTTACTACTTCTGGTCCAAGCTTTGTGTCGCGGATGTCGAGCGTAAGGTGTTCCAAGTGTACCGTTGTGAAGCGGTCGTCTTGAATCACGCGTTCGTTTACAATCACCGCGTCGTCATAGTTGTACCCGTCCCATGACATGAAGGCTACCAACATGTTTTGACCAAGCGCCAATTCACCATTCTTAACCGATGGTCCGTCTGCAAGCACAGTTCCTGCCTTTACATCGTCACCAACGTTAATTACTGGGCGCTGGTTAAGTGAAGTACTTGCATTTGATCGCACGAACTTATTAAGGGTATAGGTAACTTCTCCCTTCTTCTTATAATCCACTACAATGCGTCCACCATTCAATTCCTTTACAACACCATCTTCTTCACCCAAAAGTACGTGACCAGAGTCGATTGCCGCACGGCGTTCACGACCAGTACCAATGATTGGAGCCATTGGGTTAATGGTTGGAACGGCCTGACGTTGCATGTTTGATCCCATCAGCGCACGTGTTGAGTCGTCGTGCTCCAAGAAAGGAATAAGAGACGTTGCGATAGAAACGATCTGAGATGAAGAAACATCCATGTAGTTAATATCGATCGAACGCACTGAAGTCGCTTCGGTAAACTTACGAGCCTGTACTACTTCTTCAACAATGAATCCTTTTTCGTCTACTTCTACTGTTGCCGGAGCAATGATCGCTTTTTCTTCGGCGAAAGCATTCAAATATACAATGTCATTTGTAACTTTAGCCTTCTTTCCTTCTACTACAACCTTACGGTATGGGGTTTCCAAGAAACCAAAACGGTTCATTTTTGTATAACTCGCCAAGTGACCCACAAGACCGATGTTCGGTCCTTCTGGAGTTTGCACCGGACAAATACGACCATAGTGCGTAGGGTGAACGTCACGTACTTCGAAACCAGCACGTTCACGTGAAAGCCCTCCTTGTCCCATCGCAGACAAACGGCGCTTGTGTTCAAGTTCCGAAAGTGGGTTGATCTGGTCCATGAATTGTGACAACTGTGAAGACATGAAGAATTCACGGGTCGCACCGATTACTGGACGCGCATTGATCAATTTACCCGGGGTAATTGAATCAATATCAAAGGTCGACATACGGTCGCGAATAATACGCTCCATACGAGTCAAACCAATACGGTAACGGTTCTGCAAGAGTTCTCCAACCGAACGCACACGACGGTTTCCAAGGTGGTCAACGTCATCTGGTTCTTCTTGGTGATTGTTCAAACGGATAATTTCGCGCACGATTGCTACCAAATCTTCTTTTGAAAGAATACGGTTTGCTTCGTTGTAAACTTCTTCGTCTGTTGATTCGATTCCAAAACGTGAATTGAACTTATAACGTCCAACCGCTCCTAGATCGTAACGATCGAAGTTAAAGAACATTGAGTGAATCAATTGACGAGCATTGTCGGCGGTCGCCATGTCTCCTGGACGAATACGCTTGTAGACTTCACGAAGTCCTGTTTCTTCATCTTCTGAAGCGTCTTTTGCAATCGTTGCTTCAATATACTTGTTCATCGGGTGCGTATCTACATCCGCAAAAAGCTTTTCGATCTCTTCATTTGAAAAAATTCCAAAGGCGCGCATAAGAGCAGTTACTGCAACTTTACGCTTACGATCGATCTTTACCCAAATAACATTTTTACTATCGGTTTCAAATTCCAACCATGCCCCACGGTTAGGAATAATTTTCGCTCCATAATAACGACGGCCACGCATTACTTCTGCCGTAAAGAATGCTCCGGCACTACGCACGAGCTGTGAAATGATTACACGCTCGATTCCATTGATCACGAATGTTCCACGTGGAGTCATGATAGGTAAATCTCCAAGGAAGATTTCTTGTTCTACCGAGTCCTTCGTACGCGCATTGGTCAGACGAGCTTTTACACGAAGCGGTGCTTCATATGTAATATTTTTTGAACGGCTTGTTACCTCGTCAAACTTTGGATCATCAAGATAGTACTCACCAAAGGTCAATTCCAAATCTCGGCCGATAAAATCCTTAATCGGTGAAATTTCATTGAACAATTCACGAATACCGTCTTTTAGAAACCACTCATAAGAATCCCTCTGGATTTGGATGAGGTAAGGAAGGTCCATCGCATCCACGTTCGGTGAAAACTGAACGCGCTCGGTCAATAAATTCTTTTTCGGCATAAAACACAAATGAGACCCGTTTTACAGGTCTTTCGAGGATTTAAATTTCTTCAAACGATGGTCATGGTGTTGGGGGATCACACCTGTTAGATTTGGCTCTAATAAAGGGCAAAGCTCGCCTGAAGACGAACGCCGGTAGTATACCAAATCCTAGCAAAGCGTCAAGAAAACGCCTGTGAGCCCCCAAGCACCCTAGACCAATGCCTCTTCAGCCACCTTCTTTTCGATCGCCTTACGAAGGTTGAGTGCTAATTTGGCATCCCCTCGGATGGTCTGTTTTACGTTTTCACGGCCCACTCCGAGCTTTTCTTCACCAAAAGCATAGGAATTACCTCGTTTTTCAATAACTCCCTTCAAAACGCCCATATCCACCAAGTCTCCTGACCAAGAAATCCCTTCATTGTACATAATATCGAATTCACACTGACGAAATGGTGGCGCCACCTTGTTTTTAACGATCTTTACCTTAATTCGGTTCCCAATAATGGCGTCACCCTGCTTAATTTGAGCACTTCGACGGATTTCGATACGAATCGACGAATAGAACTTCAAAGCATTCCCACCTGGAGTCGTTTCTGGGTTTCCAAACATCAACCCAATTTTCATACGGGTCTGGTTGTTGAAAATTACTGTAGTATTGGACTTTGAGATGATTCCAGCTAATTTACGAAGGGCTTGGCTCATCAAACGTGCTTGAAGACCCATGTGAGAGTCTCCCATGTCTCCTTCAATTTCGGCCTTTGGTGTAAGAGCTGCTACCGAGTCGATCACAATAACGTCTACCGCACTTGAACGCACGAGCGTTTCCACGATTTCAAGTGCTTGCTCTCCGGTGTCTGGCTGAGAAATAAAGAGCTCTTCCGTGTTTACACCGATTTTACGCGCATAGTCAGGGTCGAGAGCGTGTTCGGCGTCAATGAAAGCCGCTACGCCACCTATTTTCTGCACTTCAGCCACAATGTGCTGCGCCAATGTGGTCTTACCGCTTGATTCTGGTCCGTAAATCTCAATAATACGTCCGCGCGGAACTCCACCAACACCTAACGCCAAGTCGATAGATAGACATCCTGTTGAAATAGCTTCGATCTGAGTTGAGCGAACTTCACCTAGGCGCATGATCGAACCTTCTCCGAACTTTTCTTTAATTTGTGAAATAGCGCTCGTTGCTGCCGAAAGGCGCGCGAGACGATCGTCTTTTTTTAAGGTCTCTACTTTTGCCTTCTCGGCTTCGGGCTTCTTTTCTTTCTTTCCTTTAACCATATGATTTCGTATTCGGGGAGTGGGTAATTTAAAAACGGGTATCCCCCGTCTTTAACTATTGTATCACTTCTTTTTTAAGGCGCAGTAGAGCCTGTGGATGAATCTTCATACAAGACCGTACGTTCAACCTTTGTATGCGCGCTATAGCGACGAATCGCTTCAATTACTATCTTATTGATTCCACGTTCAAGTGGGACATCTACCAAAAATCGATTCTGTTCGTCTGTTGGAACCGTTTGTCCATTCACGAGCACCGTTCCTCCATCTTCAACAGTCCCACCAATAGGAACTGTAGCATTGGAGGTAATTATATATAGTTCACTTGGGTCTTCAATGGTAAGTGCTGGGGCTGAAAATACTCCTGCCATTTGTGAAATGATATAAACAAATATCCCTAAAGCCACAATACCTGTCACAATGTAGCCCGTAAGCAAGTGCCAAGACATTAAGACATGCTTACGCAAGCGTTGGCGCGGCGCCTGCATAGGCGCCAATAAATCACAGCGTCCGCATTCTTCATCATATAACTCCAAGAAATATTTTACGTCCGCGCCAAGCACCGTGGCGTACATGCGCACAAATTGGCGTGTATATACAGGTTCTGGCAATACTTCATATGCACCACGCTCTAGTGCTTGCAAATACTTTTTTTGAATCTGTGTACGTGCCACTAACATTTCAAGCGTAACCGCTTGTCCACGCCGAAGTCCACGCAACTTTTCACCCAATGTTGCGGGAGTACGGTCTAATTTTCGCATGACAAAAACCATAAAGCGGATCGCCTACAAGTGAATAAGAACCTAACCTTGCCACGTTTTGTTCTCGTCGTCGATACGATCCTCTTCGTCGGGCTCATCTTCCTCGTCCATCATATCGTCAAACAAAGTATCTTCGTCTTGTTCTTCATCAATATCTTCTATTCCCACATGGCGATCTTCAACCGGCGCAAGAGGCGCACGCGTTGCCGCTGGCATGTCTTTTACGCGGTCACGTTGCGGTGGCCATTCAGTCACCAACACTTCGCGTGCTTTCGCACCGTTTCCTCCACCGATCACACCCACCTCTTCCATGAGGTCGATCAAGCGTGCAGCGCGCGAATATCCAATACGCATACGGCGCTGCAAATAAGAAGTAGATGCTTTCCCTGATTCAATAATAATTTGAATGGCATCATCAAGAAGCGGATCGCTATCTTCTTCGTTAAATGCTGTTCCTCCAGTTCGCTCATGTTCCAATACTTGCATATTGTAATCCGGCGCCCCTTCTTTTTTAAGGAAGTTCACAATGTGTTCAATTTCATCGTCTGCCACAAAAGCTCCTTGCAAACGTTTTGGCTTTGAAATTTGAGGGTTATGTACCAACATATCTCCACGTCCCAAAAGCTTTTCCGCACCAGATATATCCAAAATCGTTTTCGAGTCTACTTGTGACGCTACCGCAAATGCTAAGCGCGTTGGGATATTTGCCTTGATGATACCTGTAATTACGTCAACCGATGGACGTTGCGTTGCAAGAATCAAATGGATTCCCG
>CAYPYH010000044.1:0-7423 GCA_964415145.1 uncultured Gammaproteobacteria bacterium | reverse complement strand
CAAAAACTCAAGCAAATTTCGCGCCTCCAATATGGTCGCGATAAGAAGTTTGTAGAGCAAGATATTGCGGAACGTGCCGGAATTGGGAAGCTTAAGGCGCCTGCGCCTTTACCTGGGGCGCCACTAACGCGATAAGCAAAGCCAGCCGAAAGGCTGGTTTTAGCTATTGCATTGACAATTTTTGAAGTTTCGAGTAGTTTACACCCCTTGCGCCCGCCCTGGGTGCGAGGAGTTCCAAAGGAGGCTCCCATGCCCACGACCTTAGAGGAGTGGCTCGCTTGGTACAACGTGATCTTCGTGGTCTCGATGTGTCTGGGTGTGCTGTTCATGATCGCAGCCGTTTTCGGCGGTGACGCTGACGCGGATCTGCATCCGCACGTCGATGTTCCTCATCATGTCGATATCCACCACGGTGGTGTCGACCACGGTCATCATGGTCACGACCATGATCACGGCCATGACGTCGGTCTGCGAGGACTGATGTACTGGCTCGGTATTGGCAAGGTTCCCTTGGGGGCCTGGCTGATGATGACCTTCATGTTGTTTGGTGGAATCGGTGTCATCAGCAATCTGTTCTGGGCGAGCACCGGCATGTCCGGTAGCGTCTACGGATGGATCTCGCTGGTTGTCGCCGCGCCCGGTAGTCTGATCGTCAGCTCGCTGGCATCGGCCTTCCTGGGACGTTTCCTGCCCAAGAGTGAGACCACTTCCCTCAGGGAAGGTGCGCTTGTTGGGTCAGCTGGAAAGGTGGTTCACCGTGTCACGACCAAGTTCGGACAGGTGGCGGTCATCGACCAGTTCAAGAACGAACACATCGTCTACTGCGTCGCACGGGAAGGTGAACTTCCTGTCGACGCCGAGGTTGCTCTCGTCGAATTCCTCGTCGGAAGCAGCAACTATGTCGTCGTCCCCCTGGGCGTCGACATGTCCCCCCACGGCCTCACGGCCATTTCGGAGAAGAGCTCATGAGACTCGTGGCAATCGCGGCGATCTTCGCCATCGCGTTGATCGCAATCCCGTTCGCGGCTGGTGCCAACGATGTTCCGATCGGAGCGGCATCATCTGCCATCATGGTCGGAGCGGGCATCTTGATTGGTATCGTGGCTGCCCTGGCCGCGATCATCTTCAACCTGTACCAGAAGACCACGCCCGCCCGCGCCTTCGTGCGTACCGGCATGGGCAAGGCAGTGGTCGTCATGGACGGAGGTGCGATCGTTGTGCCTGTCGTTCACGAGATCACGCATGTGCCGCTGGGCACGCTGAAGCTCGTGGTCGATCGCAAGGGTGATCTGTCACTCACGACCAAGAACGGCATCCTCATCGACATCATCGCCGAGTTCTTCGTACACGTGAAGGCAGATGATCCTGGCATTCAGACGGCTGCAAAAACGTTCGGCAATCGCCTGAACGATGAGAGGGAACGTTCCGAGCTCATTGGCGACAAGCTGGTGTCGGCGCTGCGAACCGTCGCAGCGATCCACACCATCGAGGAGCTGAACGAAGAGCGTGCGAAGATCATCGCCGCCGTGTCCGAGGGAGTTCGCGCTGATCTGCAGCAGAACGGCCTCGAGCTCGAGAGCGTCACGATCTCGTACCTCAATCAGACTCCGCTCGAGTACTTCCGGGAGGACAATGTGCTCAACGCACGCGGTCGCGCGGTTGTCGCCGAGGTCACGCAGGCTCAGCTCACGCTCGCCAACGACAAGAAGAAGCAGGGCGAGCAGGATCGTGCGACTCGCGACGTGGAGGCCGTGCGGGCCATTCTGCTTCAGCAGCAGAGTCAGGCAGAGGCTGAGGCTGAGCAGAAGGCAGCGATCGCGCGCGCCGATCAGAAGAGTCGCCAGGAGCAGTCCACGGCCCAGATCAATGCCGACCGTGAGCTCGAGGTCATCGAGCAGACGCGTCAGCAGACGGTCCAGGTTGCCGAGCAGGATCGCGAGAAGGCGGTTCAGGTCGCGACCGTGGACCGTGAGAAGACCATCGCGGTTGCCAAGCAGGACCGCGAGAAGGCCGAGCAGGTCGCCGAGCAGACACGTCTCCAGGACGTTCAGGTCGCCGAGCAGACTCGCCAGCAGATGGTTGCCGATGCGGCAGCCAATCGTGCGAAGGCCACCGAGGAACAGGCGAAGGCTGAGGCTCTCGCTGAGACTGCTCGCCAGAGCATCACGACCGTCCAGGTCGTGACCGAGGCGGAACGCAAGGGCAAGCAGCAGGTCATCGCTGCCACAGCCGAGGCGGATCTCAACCTGGTGAAGGTCCAGAAGACCGCAGAGGGCGATGCCTTCAAGGTCACCAAGAAGGCTCAGGCGGATCGCGAGGCTGCCGACGCGGCCGCCATGGCGATCACGACCAAGGCCAAGGCGGACGCGGATGCGGTCGTCTTCGGAGCCGATGCGGCTCGTCAGGCGAAGGTGGCGGAAGCTGCCGGCGCACTCGCGGTCGCCAAGGTCCCGGTCGACGTCAAGAACGCCGAGGTCGATGTGGCCTCCCGACAGGTCGCGGTCGACAAGACTCGCCTGAACGACGTCACCGTCCCCGAGCTCGCCGCCAAGGATCAGTACGGTCGCGTCGCCATCGATCTCGAGATCGCCAAGGTGGCCATCACCGCCGGCGCGAATGTCGCGATCGAGACCGCCAAGGCCGCTGCCCAGATCGGTCAGCACATCAAGATGAACCTGTTCGGCACGTCCGAGACGGCGAGCTCGATGCTCAACTCGGTGCTGGCTGGTCAGCGTGGTGGTTCGTTCATGGAGGAGTTCCTCCGGACCGCGCCCCCCGTCGTCCAGCAGGCGCTCGGCAAGGCGGTCGCGCTCATCCCGAGCAACGACACTGCTGCGACCGAGGCTCCCAAGACCGAGTGATCCACGTGTAGTGCCCGAAGAACTCGGGTGCTACAGCCCTGTCACTGCGAACACGCGGTGACGGGGTCTCTTTTTTATTTAGACGTTTCGACATTGACAAAACCATCATTTTCTTGGTAGTAAGGAGGGTCGCATCACGCGACAATTTTCCAAGGAGAGAACAATGTCCCCAGTGACTTACCTGACCGTTAGTGGTCAGACCAGGCAGACAACGTGGCCCGAAGTCCACGCTGCAGCGCAGCGTGTGAAGGAGTTCTGTGACGCGCTCAATGCCCGGTTCCCGGGCAGGCAAGAATTGGTCGAGAAGATCAAGTACGCGTTGCTGTCTCGCCACCATGTGCTCCTTGTGGGTATTCATGGCACGGCCAAGACCCTGCTGTTCAACGCGGTCCTGAAGAGCATGAAGGGTACCAAGGTCTGGAGCACCCAGATGACCTCGTTCACCAAGCCTACCGACGTGTTCGGTCCGGTGAACATTCCGCTCATGCGGGAGACGGGGTTTCAGGATCTGCTGACCGAAGGCATGCTGCCCGACGCCAACTTTGCGCGCATTGGTGAGTTCTTCGATGCCAACGAGCACATGCTGCGTTCGCTTCTGGGGATCGTACACGAGCGCGAGCTACAAGTGGGTCGTCAGCACATCAAGGCACCGCTCATGACGGTGTTTGCGGACACGAACTTTCGTCCCGAGGGGCAAGCTGAGCGTGCGCACAAGATGGCGGCCCTGGTTGATCGGTTCCTGTTCCGGGTCGATGTCGACTATCTCGAGACCAAGGAAGACCGTCTGGCCATGTTTGACGGCTTCATCAAGAACGACCACAACACGCCCGTGGGCGAGCTCACCATGCAGGACCTGGAGATGGTTTCTGGTGTGGTGCGTTCCATGAGTTTGTTCAAGGACCCGTATGTGCTGCAGGCCTATGAGGAGATCACGCGTCTCTTCCGGGATCAGCAGAAGGCACGCAATGTCCCTGTGGTCTCCGATCGACGTCTTGCCGAAGGTATGAATGTCCTCGAGGTTCGTGCGATCCTGCGTGGCCGCGACGAGGTCACTTTCGAGGACATTGAGGCGGCGCGCATGTACCTGTGCGGCGACGAAGAAGATCGTGCGTTCTTCCGTGACAAGGTGCCGGATCTGATCGAAGCTTGGTTCAAGCGTGCCATGGACAGCGCTATCGACGCCGAGAGGGCTCGCGTCACCGCGGTTCTGGCTCCGATCGACGGCCTCAAGTGGGACGACATGAAGGAGAAGGTAGACATTGTGGCGAAGGTTGTGCAGCTCGAAGCTGTTCGTACCGAGCTGCGCGCTCTCCAGACCCAGTATGCGGTCGTCGGACGCGAAGTGCTCGCTCACGGGCAGACCGTGACCAACTTCATTCATGATGGCCAGGCTCTTCTGATCAAGTTCGTGACCGATAGGCTTCCTACTGAAGAAGCCATTCGTGCGGCTCCGCCGACCGAGTGGATGGTCCAGAGGGAGTTGTTGAAGGCCGCGGCGCAGGAGTTGCGTGGAATTATCCCGGTTGATGATCGGGTGCAGACCGCGCAGAGGGACGCGATCGAGCGCTGTATCGCGCTCAATTCTGCTCTGGTGGAGACGAGCAAGATGACTGAGGTGATTTGATGCTCACCACATTATTGGCGGTAGCAGGGACGGCAGCGGCCGCCTACGCTATCTATCGGTGGTTTCGACCTCCGAAGCCGCAGGATGAAAAGAGTGAGGACGAAAACGAGCCTCAAGATCAAGAGCCCCCTCACGATCCAGGGTTCTTGGAACGAGTGCGCAAGGCGCGTGAGCAGGCGCAGCAAGAAGCTGCGGCCGCTGCTGAGCGCGACCGAATTGCGCGGCAAGCTGTTGCAGCTCAACGTGCAGCCAAGCTCACGCGTGCCATCGAAACGCTCACTGATCGTTTGTCCTTCTCTGCTCGCAAGGAGTGGGTTGGTAGGCGGAAGATTGGTGAGGCGGTGGTCGGACATTTGCATGTGGAGGGTGAGATTCCGGATGTCGGATTCACAATTCGCCCTATGTACGACCTTAGTGAGATTAGCTCGCTGATGACCGACGAATACGTGCATGATGATGACGAGTTCTATCGTCGTCTGGGTATGGGCGAAAGTCTCGTGGTGATCCCGATCGAGCGCCACGAAATTCGCGAACCCGTGTTCGATGATGTGTACAAAGAAGTCGTTCAGGTGGTATATACCCTGATTGACGTATCCGGATCGATGTTTGAACGCCATGCTCCATGGCGACCGCCGGTATGGAAGCCGCTGCTACGACGCATTGTGCACAAAGCGCGGGAACGCTCTGCTGCCATGATGCTACGTCCTTTTGCTGAAAAGGTGCTGCCGCTCGAGCGTGCCGATACGAATGGAAAAGCTTACGATAGGCTTATCCAGTTCATCGAAGAACTCGCCGACAGTGGCGGTACTAAGATCGGTCATGCAATTAGTATCGCCATTCGTGACGTCACTAGCCAGGAATTCGATCACGCGGACATCATCATCGTTTCGGACGGTGAAGACGAAAACTTTGACCCTGTCCAGATTCGCGCCAAGCTCGACTCTGCTGGAATTCGTTTACATGCAATCATGCTCGGCGCCAAGAACGCTGGCCTGCAAGCATGTGCCGACGAGTACCAGATTATCGACGAGGATCTCACAGTTCACCCGCCGGTGATTCGAACGAAGAAAGTCGCCTAACGTAAGTCCCAGAGCTATGCGCAGCCTCCCGCTGCGTCGGTGCTCTGGGCTCTTTTTTATGCCCAAAAAACGGCATTTTTACTTTCGCCCTTTTTGTGCTAGTTTATACCCGTATGCAAGCACTCTACCGTCAATACCGCCCAAAGACATTTGCTGATGTTGTAGGGCAAGACCATATCGTTACAACCCTTCAAAATCAGGTGAAACGTGGGAGCGTGGCACATGCCTATGTCTTTGTGGGGACGCGTGGAGTAGGGAAGACATCGGTCGCGCGCCTTTTTGCGGCAGCGGTGAATTGCTTGAATTTAAGCGAAGCAGGCGAGGTTTGTGGGACATGCGAACATTGTCA
The DNA here is from genome assembly GCA_964415145.1 of uncultured Gammaproteobacteria bacterium. Taxonomy (GTDB): domain Bacteria; phylum Patescibacteriota; class Patescibacteriia; order UBA9934; family UBA9934; genus CAYFMS01. Next base: position 1,510 of record CAYPYH010000044.1, on the reverse strand, counting down.
ACAAATCGAACAGGGAAGATTCCCTGACATTATTGAAATTGACGCCGCGTCTCACACGGGGGTGGATAATGTTCGTACGGCAATCGTGGAAGCGGTACGTTTTGCGCCAATGCAAGGTGCGCGTAAGGTGTTCATTATTGACGAAGTTCACATGCTTTCGACTTCAGCTTTTAATGCGCTTCTTAAGACACTTGAAGAGCCACCGGCGCACGCTTTGTTCATTTTGGCGACCACCGAGTATAAAAAGGTACCCGACACGGTTGCTTCGCGCTGTCAGCGATTCTTTTTCCGTAATATTTCAGAGTCGCTTATTGCAAATACCCTTACGGATATTACGAAAAAGGAGGGTAGAGAGATGTCTGAAGAGGCGATTCGTGCCATTGCGCGTGTTGCTAATGGGTCTTTGCGTGACGCTGAAAGAACCCTTGAACAAGTTTTTGGTACAACGGATAATGCGATTGAAATTGAGCATGTACAACAAGTTGTTCCGGTGCCTTCGATCGATATCGTATTCAAACTTATTGAAGCTTCTTTCCGGTCTCATGTGGACACGATTGAAACCACGCTTCAAGCAGCTACCAATGAAGGTGTTTCAATGAGATTACTTCAAGAAGAATTGATTGAGCTCGCACGCGTGCTACTGCTTGCGAAGCGTGGTGCTACGCAGATTGCAGACTTATGGAAACTGCATGCAAATTGGTCTGGATTGCTTGCGATTGCGCAGGCGCAGGGCCTTACAGCACTTCTTGGAAACTTGAGCGCCAATTCAATGCGTAATATTGAAATAGGCGTTCCGTACTTGGGTATTGAATTGGCGCTCTTGGCGCAACAAGAATCTGCTAGTGCGTCAGCACCCGTTTCGGCGCCTGTGAGTTCACCAAAAGTAATGCCACTCCAGACGCCAATTGTCACACCACAACCCGTACCAGCTCCTGTTCAAATGCCTGCAGTAAGCTCTGCAGCGCAACCAGTTGTGGCACCAGCAGTAACGGTGAGCACAATAGTAGTTCAAGACACAGCTACACCGGCCGTGATGCCAGATTTGAATGCATTAACCATTATTGAAGACCTTACGAATAAGTGGAAGCGTTGCTGTGAAATCGTGGCAAAGCAAAGCATTTCTTTGCCATTGGTGTTGAATGAAGTACGCCCGCTTTCGGTAGACGGACGTACGGTAAAGATCGCATTTAGCCGTCGTTTTCATTTTGAAACTATGAATGATCCAAAGAACTTGAATTTGCTTATTCAAGCAGTTCGAGAGGTTCTACAGGTAGACATTGACCTGCAGCCCGTGTTCTTGCCAAAGGAGGAAGACACGCAGGCGCAGAACCTGGCAGGAGCTTTTGGGGGCGCCGTGCTCGACGATGGCCTAGCTGCCTAAGTATTGACGATTCATGATTTCGGCGGTATATTACCGCCGATCCTGCCCCCATTATTCCGAGATCGTCTAACGGCAGGACAGCGGCCTTTGAAGCCGTGAATCATGGTTCGAATCCATGTCTCGGAACCA
>CAYPYH010000043.1:0-7768 GCA_964415145.1 uncultured Gammaproteobacteria bacterium | reverse complement strand
AAAACGAGCGCTTGCGCTCGTTTTGTATTTTGTTTACAGTGTTCCCACTATGAAGAGAATACTTCTTGCGAGTTTATTTGCCCTAGTGCTTGTTGGTTTTGGTTGTGCAGGCGGGGGCGCACGAGATGATCGTTGGCGCATTTCATTTCAACTCCCAGAAAACTGGGTGATGTATGGGTCAGGTGATCGTGGTTACGTAAGTCAGCCAGGGGCAGAGATTACAAAGGAGACAAGCGAAATAGTATTACAAAATACAAAGGACGCCTTATATCCAATCTACGGAGGGCCTGTAAAAGAAGGTGTGACCGAATTTGGGGGTATGCCTATTCGCACAACCGGATATACCGCGATTCGTGTATTGCGCCTGGATAGCCGTCGTGTGATTTCAAAAGATGCCGAAGAGGTGGCGAAGAATTTATATCGTGTGAAAGAATGTGAAGAAGGGGAGCCGTGTACAGAACGAGACGCTTACCAGTATGTCTATTTCTACGAGAAAGGAGACGAGAAGTATAAGTTCATCATCTATTCTGATGAAGGAAAGGAGCAGGATGCGATCGATGTGATTTTGTCCGCAAAAGCAGTGTCAATCGATTAATCCCTTGCAACTGCTCCGCGCCGCTGATAGTATGCGGCCACTGGCCACGTGGCGAAGTTGGTTAACGCGGCGGTCTGCAAAACCGCTATTCCGCCGGTTCGAGCCCGGCCGTGGCCTCCACATAAAAACACCCGTACGGGTGTTTTTATGTTGCACGGATAGGGATCTGGAAAGTTCTACGCTTGGCGTTCTTGAAGGATTCTCACGATGGAATCAATAGGGAGCGACGCAAGATTCTTAGGGATTAGGTGGGTTACTTTATCTAGGAGCTCTTTTGGAAGTTGATCTTGAATTTCTTTTTGATGCGCTTCGGGAATACATAGAACAATGGCGTCAGGCTTAAGGCTTGTGAGGCGATCGCTTAGAAGACTAAAGAGTGTTTGTCGCTTATGCGCCTCTTGATTTTCGGCTTTCCCATCTTCGTACAAGCTGCGTTCGCGATCGTGATGAACAAGTTCGGCTTCTAGCAAGTCTACTTCTTCTACAGTGCGGTCGCTTGCTCGCAAAATACGTGCACGGTCAGCGCTCACAACAACGATATACGTGTTGGGTGCATAGGGAAGATAATGTTCTGAAATCTGCATCATATAACTCAAGTATAACACGTGTTATACTTTTAAGCGTATGCGCAAAAGAAAGGGAGGTCCCGCGTCATTGCGGGAAATTGTATTTGGGCTCGAAGATAGCATTGTGTCTACGCTAGGTGCGGTGACTGGTATTGCAGCGGGAACGCATAGCGCGGATCTTGTTTTGCTCTCGGGACTGGTTATTGTGGTTGTGGAAGCGGTCTCTATGGCGGCCGGAAGTTATCTGTCTACAAAGTCAGAGTACGAATTAATGGGAGTATCTGGACGTAAACATTCGCCTGCAAGAGCCGCTTGGGTCATGTTCTATTTTTATGTACTTGGTGGAATCGTTCCGCTTATACCGTATGTATTTCTGAATTTATGGTCGGCACTATGCGTAGCAATCGTATTTAGTAGCATTGCTTTGTTCTCGCTTGGGTACTGGAAGGGCATTGTTGTGAAAAAACCACCACTTCGAAGCGGGGTAGAGATGATGACTGTTTCTCTTTTTGCGGCTGCGGTTGGGTACATTGTGGGAGGATTGGCGCCGCATCTTATTAACATCATTCGCTAATATATGTCGTTGTTTAGTCGATTTAAAAAAGCGAGAACGCCTAAAGTGCCCCAGTCGGAACACTGGTTGTTTGCAGATTCTGCGGGAGGTGTTGGCGCGAAGCGTGCTATTTCTTGTATCTTTTTCTTTAGCTATACGAATATGAACTGCATACGTGCATTTGATTTCATGTCTGGGCTGAGGTTACGTTACCCAACGGTTAAATTTATAGGGGTGCAAGTACCTGAGTATGGATTCGAAAAAGAAGAAGGATATGTGCGCGCAGCATTAGAAAAATATCATCTTTCAATGCCAACTTTGCTTGATCATGACTTTGAGGCATGTAAGGCATTTGAAGTGCGAGGGCTTCCTCACTTCTTTGTGCTGGGCACGGATGGGTCGGTGGTATTTGATCATGCGGGAGAAGGGGCTTTTTCTGAAATAGAAACACATATTCAGCAGGAAGTTTTGCGCGCAGGAGGAAAGGGGCTTCCTCTGATCCCGCCGGAAAATTCCGTAGGGGGAGGTATGTGCTATCGAACAACGGAAGACTTGTCTTTGGGGTATGTTCACGGAGCTTTTGTTGCACAAGAGTCGTTGGTGCCACATGAAGAACAAGCATATACGCAGCCAAAGGAGTCACAAAAAGAAGGAGTGGTTGTCTTGCAAGGACATTGGCGCGTGGAGCAGGAGTATATAGAGCATACTCGCGAAGTTGCGGTATGGTCTGAATTTGTATCGGTTGTGTATAGCGGATTCTCGGTAAATATAGTGGTGGAATCATTGCGCCATGATGCGGAGATCTGTATTGAGCTTGATGGGCGACCGGTTTCAGAAGATCTATTTGGGGAGGATGTCGTTCGTTCGTCTGATGGGCGCAGTAAGGTGAAGATCGACTTTCCGCGCACCTATCGTATTATTGATGCAGATACGTATCACAAAGGGGAATTGAAAATATACGTAAAACAAGCCGATATTCGCTTGTATGGAATCTTTTTTGGAGGGTGCCGTAATATGTAAGAATGGTTGACGAGGGGCATAAAAACGAGTATGGTTCGCTTCAGTATATGCCTTACGTTTATTTGGATCACGCAGCGACAGCGCCCTTGAGTAAAAAAGCGCTTGGGGCCATGCTTCCGTACTTGGAAAACCAGTACGGAAATCCTTCAAGTTTCCATTTGGTAGGTAAGCATGCAAAAGACGCGGTTAGCCTTGCGCGTGAACAGGTGGCACGGGCAGTGGGCGCTCGGCCGGATGAAGTGATTTTTACGTCGGGTGGAACGGAGGCAAATAGTTTAGCGCTCTTAGGGGCCGCGCGTCAGTATGCCCCAATGGGAAAGCATATTATTACAACAACTGTTGAGCACGCGAGCATTATTGAGACGCTCGAATACTTGGAAAATAAAGAAGGGTTCGAGATTACCGTATTGCCGGTAGATCGAGACGGAAAGGTGAGCACAGAAGCAATTACGAAAGCTTTGCGGCCCGATACTGTTTTGGTGTCGGTGATTTTGGCGAATAATGAGATTGGAACAATAAATGATATTCAGGCAGTTGGGCGTGTGATTGCGGCGTATAAAAAAGAACAGGCAAGTGCACTGCCTTTGCTTCATACAGACGCATGTCAGGCGCTGCAATATATGGCTATCGACGCAGACGCACTTCATGTGGATTTACTTACTGTGAACGCGGCAAAGGTATACGGCCCAAAGGGAACGGGAGCACTTTTTGTGCGTCGCGGCGTGAAGCTGCGTCCATTACAGTTTGGAGGATCTCAAGAATTTGGACGTCGCCCAGGAACAGAAAACGTAGCGGGCATTGTTGGGTTTGCGGCAGCGGTCGTGGAGGCGCAAGAAATGCGCGAAGCAGAAAGCTCGCGAGTGGAAGCTTTGCGCGAACAGCTTATCGAGGGGATTCAAAAATCTATTTCAAAAATTAGATTGAATGGCCACAGAACGGATCGCTTACCTAATAATGTAAATATTTCCTTCATGGATTTGGAGGGAGAGGCGCTTACACTGTATATGGATGCAAAAGGTATTTACGTGTCGACGGGGTCGGCGTGTACCTCGGCGTCGCTAGATCCAAGTCATGTGATTTTGGCACTAGGTCTTCCGTATGAGGTGGCGCATGGAAGCATTCGTTTTACTCTGGGGCGGCAAACCACAAAAGAAGATATTGACTATGTGCTCGAAGTTTTGCAGCCGCTTGTTGAAAAATTACGCGCCATGAGTCCCGTGCGCGTTGATCCAAAATACTATGAATAAACATTTGGCAGATTCAGTACAAGGCCGACAAGGGGACGTTTCAAGCCAGAACCAGGTACAGTCTTGGTTTTATTCTGACATTGTTAAAGAACATTTTTTTAATCCAAAGAACTTTTTGATGGGTGAGCCTGAGGAGGGGAGTTTTAATGCGATGGGCAAGGTGGGCTCGCCTGCGTGTGGTGATGAATTGCGTATGTGGCTTTATATTGACCCGGCAACCGAACGTATTAAGACTTGTAGATGGAAGACTTTTGGATGTGGGTCTGCCATTGCAGCCACCTCGGTGGCGTCTGTGATGGTTTCGGAGGGTGAGGGCATGTTGGTGGAAGATGCGCGTAAACTGCGCCCACAAGACATTATGGAGTCTTTAGGAGGCCTTCCGGCGCGTAAGATCCATTGTTCTGTGCTATGTGACAAGTCTTTGCGGGACGCGATTAACGACTATTTCCGTCGTCAGGAGCAATTTGACCGTATCACCGTAGAATCAGCCCGAATTATTGATCCAGTTGCGAAGGTGACCGACAAAGATATTGAAGAAGCGGTGCTTGAAGGGGCGGTCACGATTGAGGCGGTACAGAAGAAAACAAAGGTGGGTATTGGGAATCCGTCGGTCCTACCGGCCGTAGAAGAGCTGATTCGTTTTTACAAAGATAAGTATTTTGGCTAGAATAGATGCAGTTATGAAAATTACAGTAAAAGTAGATCCAGATTTGTGCATTGGGGCGGCAAGCTGTGTAACAGTTTCACCGTCTACATTTGTAATGAATGACGAGAATAAGGCCGAGGTGTTAGATCACGGAAACGCACCAAATGGCCCTACCTATGAACGCGAAATGGAAGTAACCGAGGCTGAAAAAGATGAAATCATTCTGGCGGCCCAGTCTTGTCCAACATTGGCGATTTTCGTATACGACGAAGCGGGCGTTCAGCTTTATCCAGAAATGTAAACTATGGCAGCGCGTCGAGTAGTAATAATTGGAGGAGGTATTGCGGGCACTACGGTGGCCGAAGGTTTAGCTTCAAAAAAAGATTTATTTGAAGTTACGCTTATAGAGCGTGAAATGCACCCTCTTTACTCGCGCGTTTTATTGCCGCATTATTTGCGCGGACAAATTCCACGTGAACGCGTATTTTTAAAACAAGAAGCATGGTATGGCCAAAAGGGAATCGAATGGCTGCGTGGAGTAGAAGTGCTTCAGGTAGATGATAAAAATAAACACGTCGCAATTAATGATGGACGCGAACTTCCTTATGACATCTTGGTGATCGCAGGTGGGGGCGACGTGCGTTTACAGGCACAGGATTTGCCAGGTATTTGTTACTTGCGCGGAATTGACGATGCAGACACGATTCTTTCAACGGTCGCTCGTTCTCGCGCAGAAAGTTGGGGAGAGAATGCAGTCGTTATTGGAAGCGGATTCATCGCGGCGGAGTTCATCAATTTTTTTCATAATGTTGCGGTATATCCGGTACATGTGTGCATGAGAGGAAAAGGATTTTGGAGTAATACACTAGGTGAAGAGATGCAGGAGATTTTACTCGCACATACCAAGGCGGAGGGAGTTGAAGTACACACATTGGCAGGAAATATTGAAGTAGAAGGGACAGACCATGTGCAGGCAATTGCATACGAAGGAGGACGTATTGAAGATGTAGGAATTGTGGGTACCGGAATTGGAATCGTGCCTGAGCTTGATGCATTGGCACAGACGGATATTGAAAGAGGAGCGCAAGGCGTATTTGCGAATGAGCAGCTCAAAACAAATGTTTCAGACGTGTATGCAATTGGGGACATCGCGCATTTCTACGATATTCGTATGAAGCGCATGGCAACATTTGGAAATTGGCAAAATGCAGTCATGCAGGCGCGTCACGTGGTGAAGATGATTGAAGGATCTGAAGAGCCATTCGACCTCGTGAGTTCATACGCAACAAATTTACTTGGACTAGAGCTTACATTCATTGGAGATACATCGCGCGAGCATGCACAAGAGTTCAGAGTTGTGCACGAGGACGCGGCAACCATCGAACTTTTCGAAAAGGAAGGAAGAACAGTAGGTGCGGTTATCGCGGGAGCTCCAAAATCACGCATGCAAATTACACAGGCAATTAAAAACAATATTCAATATGGCGCATAATCTCGACACTTCAAAAGTATACGAAACCTTTGACAAGGAAGATATTGAATATGGCATTGATCATTTGCCAGAGCAATTCATGCGCGCCATGAAAGACACGGCAACATGGAAGATTCCTACGTCATATAAACAGATTGATCGCGTAGTGCTTGTAGGGATGGGCGGAAGTCACCTGGCCATGCGCATGATTAAGGACGCTGGATTTAAGACGGCAAAGAAACCAATTGAAATTGTTTCAGGGTATTCACTTCCAGGATACGTGAACAGTAAGACACTTGTGATTCTTTCGAGTTTTTCTGGAACGACAGAAGAGGTACTTGAAGCTGCGATGGCCGCAGAAAAAACATCAGCTAAGATGGCGGTATTTGCAACTGGTGGGCCACTTGCAGAAATAGCACTTAAAAATAAATGGCCCTCATATGTTTTCGTTCCAGGTGAACTCGCAAAGCAACCCCGCTTGGGACTTGGATTCCCATTCGTTGGACTCTTGCATTTACTAAAGGCCTGCGGCGTATTGTCACTGAGCAAAAAGGACTTGGACAATATGGTTGACGCCATGATCGATGTCATCGACACGAGCTCGTCAGAAGTGCCTGCAAAAGATAATCCGGCTAAACAGGTTGCAAAAGCAATGGAGATGCGTCCGGTCTTGGTAGTGGCCGCCGAACACTTGGTAGGGAATGCGCATATTTTACAAAACCAAATTGACGAATCGGCAAAGTCATACTGTCACTTCCAGGTGCTCCCAGAGCTTAATCATCACTTCTTAGAAAGCTTAGTATATCCAAAGGACTTCTTTAAGAAGTGGACGGTGCTCATGATCAAATCAAAGTTGTATCACGAGCGTACGCAAAAACGTTTTGCGCTCACGGCGGATCTTTTTGAAAAACAAGGAGCGACTGTTGTGGAATATGATGCGTCGGGTGCGAATGTATGGGAAGAGGTGGTAGAAGTATTGCAATTTGGAACATATGCATCTTTTTACCAGGCGATGTTGCACGGAGTAGAACCGCAATATATTCCGTTTGTAAAAGAGCTTAAAAAGAAAATGAAGTAAAAGAAAGAGAGGTGTCCGTACGACACCTCCCGAAGAGGGGACCCGAGGGCCGGAGCGCGCTGTGAAACTGGCGCCCCGGTCCTTTTAGTATCCGCTCTACTGGCGCAGGATGCTGACCGTGCTCGTCAGGCTCGACAAGTCACCGGCATGCGTCGGCGCCCAGGCGAAGGCCACCATGAGGAAGCAGAACGCGATGACCGAACCAATCGCCGCGTATCCGGTCTTCTGCCAGTCGCCTGCCTTGAGATGACTCACGGCAGTCCAGCCGAGGCTCAGGTTTGCGACGAGCATGATCACCGCGAACAGGGGCCAGGTCCAGCCAAGCGTCGAGTCCAGACCGCGCGATGCAACTGCCTTGCCACCATTGGCCATGAAGGAGTTGATCGCCATCCACACGATGCTTAGGACAAGCATCGCCGTTGCGACGTACACGGTTGTCACTCGCATCTTGATGATGTCGAGGACGGTGGGCCACTCAGCGTTCGAGAAGTAGAACGCCTTCACGCTGCGCCGCATGGTCTCGCCGAAGAACAGGGCAGCACCGAGGAAGGTGAGCACCGGATCCTGGTCTGGTACCCAGAAGCGGTCGTTC
>CAYPYH010000042.1:0-7851 GCA_964415145.1 uncultured Gammaproteobacteria bacterium | reverse complement strand
GATTTTAAAGAATAAGAATATGGAATTAGTTAGACAAAGATCATTTGATTCACCGTCACGTCCCAAATGCCGAGAAATAGCGACAGCTGAAAATTCCACTTCGTCCGAGCTTTCAGTTTCAAAAGTCATAGTCACTTCAGCAAAACCACTGCGCCCCTTGCCGGTTGAGCCGCTAAAAATAATATCCTCGTGTTTTTTTCCACGTAATTGCTTAAGTGATTGTTCTCCCAGGCACCATCGCACGGCGTCGGCGAGGTTGGATTTTCCAGACCCATTTGGTCCCACAATCACCGTAGTAGGCTTGTGGCCAATGCTAGGTTTTGGCATGTGAATAGTGGTTTTTTGTGCAAAGGTCTTAAACCCCTGAACTTCGATAGACGACAAGTACATAATGCATAAATTATATCGAAATTTGAGGAAAAAGCGTAGGGGGCGTATACTGGACCTATTATGTGGAGAGGAACTCTTCTGATTCTTCCTTTATTTGTGCTTATTGGAGCCGGTTGTTTGATTGGAAATAGCGGCAATGAAGCTGAGGCACAAAAAGTATCACCGAGCACGGAGGGTGCAGAGGTGTCTGAGGAAGAGGTGAGGCTCGAAAGTCCTACGATGGACACATTGGTGGAAGGGGTGGCAGAGGTGCTTACTGCAGAGGGTTCGGTTGGTGTAGAGCCTATTTTGATGCCTCTAGAGGTGTCACTTAAGAGTGGAAATTTCTTTTTTGATCCGCCGCTCATTGAGGCGAAGCCCGGACAAGAAGTACGCGTGAGCGTTTCAGAGAATATGGGTTTACACACTTTTGTTGTAGACGAATTAGCGCTTAAGGTGCAGTTAGCAGACGGCGCGGTTTTTTCATTTATTGCACCACAGACGCCTGGAGATTATGTTTTTTATTGTAATACCGGGGAGCATCGTCAGCTAGGTATGGAAGGGATCTTGCGCATACAGTAAATGCTTGACGGGGAGCATATATTAGGGTATTCTCGCTCCTTGCTATGGCAAATATTTTGTATAAGCAAATTGACGACACGCTGCGTGGGGCTGCGCGTATTTTGCTTTGTACGGATATTCGCATTGACGGTGACACGATTGGCTCAACCTTGGGAATGATGCATATTTTAGAGATGCAGAAAAAAGAATGTATCGACGTCTATTCGCCCGAACCACTGCCAGATTCGCTTGAATTTGTCCCAGGGATTTCGCGCTTAATTCGTGATTCCCATGCGCTTCGGGATAAGTATGACGTTATTTGTATTTTTGACTGTTCCGATGGAGCGGCGCTCCCGCGCATTCCAGCACATATTGTGAAGGATACACCGGTGATTGTATTTGATCACCATAGTACAAATCCGCGCTATGGCACGATTAATTTGGTGGAAACCGAGGCGGCTTCAACGGGGGACGTGGTGTATCGGTTCTTGAAAGAGATGAAATACGGCATGACCAAGGAAGCCGCTCAATGCTTGCTTACTGCTATCTGTACCGATACCAATGCATTCTATACGTCTAATACAACGCATGCGTGTATTGAAGCGGCTCATGAATTGATGTCATATGGCGCAAAGATGCAAAGCATTATTTTGCATACTATGAAGCGACATTCTCCAGAATTATTGCGTCTTTGGGGGCTCGCACTCGAACGTCTCCATACCAATAAAGAGCATGATATTTTAGCGACGGCAATTACCCAGAAAGATTTGCACGAATATGGCGTGGATGATGTGCAAGCTTCACTCCTTTCTGAATTCATCCACGCCCTTGTGGCAAATGAAGACTCCATTATGGTGATGCGTGAAACGGCGGAAGGGGATGTAAAAGGATCTTTGCGATCTAATGGCCGTGATATTTCGCTTATTGCACAAAAGTACGGAGGGGGCGGACATAAGATGGCATCAGGATTTAAAGTAGCAAAAGCACATTTGGAAGAAATAAATGGGGATTGGGTGATTGTGAATAACTAGGTTTTTCTTGGTGCTATTCGTGATACCATGGGTCTATATGAATGAATTTCGACGTGGGGAGAGACCGCCAATGGAGAGAAAACTAACTGGCGAAGAACAATTAAAACAGAGAGATCTTCAGGCTTTTGATCCTCAGGAAGATGCAGATTTCGAAGATCGCGCCGGAGTGACGACAGATGCATTAGAAGCTGAGCGTGAAGAGGCTAAAGAATTAGCAATGGATACCGAAGGAGATTCTGTTCCAGAAAAGCAAATTGGTATGGGTAAGGGAAGCGGACGCTTTGAAGATGTAGGTATTCGTGGTCCAAAATCTAAGTTGAGCAAGGCGATAGCTTGGTTCAAAGGAGACAAAGAGGCAGATAGAAAAAAGTGGAGCGGGTTAGATTAGGATTTTATATGAATGAATTTCGAGGAAGTCGCCCGCCAATGATGACGGCAGATGAATTAATGGAAAAACGTCGTCGCGCGGAATTGAATAAAGTTGACCCGCAAGCTGATACGCATTTAGAAGACCGTTTGGGAATTACAACGGACGAGGAAATTGATGCGTATTTGGATATTGAGGGTGAGCATGCGGACGCTCAAGGTGGGTCGAATATTGTTGGACTACATCGTGCGAGCCGCACCGAAGTACCAAAGAAAGTAGAGCGTAAGTTCAAACATGGAGGAGAGCATCGAGGAGACGATAAGCCAAATGCAGGGATACGCGTAGCGCCCCCGCATAAACAAGATCGTACAAGCATGTAAAGAGGCGAAAGCCTCTTTTTCCGTATCAAAAAGAGTTTGACACTTAGCAGTCGTTTGGGTAGACTGCTAGTACTATGAATTATATGATTCCAACTGTCATTGAAAAAACACAGTACGGGGAACGCGCATATGATATTTATTCACGTCTTTTGAAAGACCGTATCATCTTTCTTGGAACCGAAATCGACGATGGTGTGGCAAATGCAGTGATTGCTCAGCTTTTATTCTTGGAAAGCCAAGATAAAACGAAAGATATTAAGATTTACATTAATTCACCGGGTGGATCGGTGACAGCAGGATTGGCCATTTATGACACGATGCAGCATATTAAGCCCGATGTTTCTACGATTTGTGTAGGAATGGCGGCTTCTATGGGTGCGGTTTTGTTGGCGTCAGGTGCGCCAGGTAAGCGCTTTGCTCTTCCAAATTCTGAAGTGATGATCCACCAGGTATTGGGAGGAATGCGCGGGCAGGCAACGGATATTAAGATTCATGCGGACCGATTGATGAACATGAAGGAGTCTTTGAACCAGATTCTCGCAACGCATACCGGTCAAACATTAGCTAAGGTGACCGACGACACAGAGCGTGATAATTTCATGTCAGCGGCCGATGCGAAGAAGTACGGGCTTATCGATAAGGTGATCAGGGGCTAAGTGTGCTATTGTCCGGCCACGGTAGAGGGGTTGACAAATGATTGCTTACTTGGTACAGTCCGACCTTATCGTTGGTCCGCAAGCTCCTGCAGCCACGACAAGCATGGGGAGACATCCACTGTTTTACTTGGCTCCGGCTCGGTGACTACCGTAAATGTCTCTTCTTGGCTGCAGTTTTCTTACGGATCAAGATAAAGCAAAGCACCCCGCGAGGGGTGCTTTTGTTTAATTTTCCTCTATTGGTGCGGGCGGAAGTGGTTCTCCAATAGGTTCTGGGGCGGGTGCAGGAGGAGTTGGACTTGCGTCTACGCCCACCAAGCAGATTTCAGGCAGCGCTCGATAATACGAGTCGAAAGTCTGAGTTTTATTGGTTCCGTCCGGCATTTCGATAATATAGTCGAATGTGGTCGAAGCACCTGCGTATGCGTGCTGACACTTTCTTTGTCCTGGCGCGAGCGTGGTCGTTTCTTTATATACGGTTGGTCCTGGTGAAGTGCGCGAAAGTACCTTTGGTGGCGTGTAGTATGCCTTGCGTCCGTCTGAAGTTCCCCAGAATGTATAGATCAATTCCTGGCCCGCTTCATTAAATTCTGTTGTAAGAAGGACGTGATGACCGGTGGTATTGGTGAACTTTAGGTCTAATACCGGTTCATAAAGCGTAGCGTCCGTTCCAGGGTTTCCGTTTTGTGGGTCATTGTAATAACTTACAACGAGTGAATGATTGCGTCGTTGGTCCACTTGTAGACCTGCGTTCATAACGGCACGGAATACGGTTGTTCCAATTTGGCAGAGTCCGCCAGCAATCTCTGGCTTAATTTCATCTCCGGCAATAACCATTTCAGGGAAGTACCCGTCCTCAAGCGTGAGTGGACCTAGCTTTGAGGTGAGTGAAATTTGCTCTCCTGGAGCAATAAGGAGTCCATTGAGCTTGTTAGTCGCGTGACGGATATTTTTAATACGGTTTGGAGGCGATCCTTTCCATCCAGACCAACCAACTCCGAGTACTTCGGTAATCCCAAGATTATTTACTTCTTCCGTTTTTGTATCGGGTTCGGTGGTTTTTACGGAGAGGGTTACGGTCCCAGGAGTTGTGGTGGATTCTTGTAGATTCGCGAGAATATTCCCCAAGGTGAGTTCACGGTCAAATGCAACACCATTTTTACTTCCAGCAAATTCCACTACTTTGCCATTTTCTATTTGGAAACGGGCATCGGTTGGGCTTACATTGATCGTCTGTTCAATTTCAGTAAAGAGGGCATTCAGTTTACTTTCTTCAAGGGCGAGATCAATTGCGGGGTGTTCCTTTGGGTCTTTTGGAAGGGGGCGGCCAATAGGCATAAGGGCATCTGCCAAAAGAGCCTGATCAATAGCCCACGTGTAATCCCGTTTGGTATCCGTAGTGTAGGTAAGTGTTATAGGAGCCTTACCAACTAGGGCAATCGCTTGATCAATGACTGTATCCACTTGCGCATCAGTAAGTGGTTCGGGCGAGTCAATCACAGTAAGCGCGTGTTGCTCAAGTGCAAGGTCTGCAAGATCAGCGTGGAGTTCGCTAAAAAGGGCATTCATGTCGATTTCACGCCCACGAGTACCGGGCTGAATAGTCGCCGATGTGAATGCGGGGTCAAAGGAAAGGTCTGTTGGCTTTCCTGGGTCTTCAATGTGCGCGAATGCTTGGTGAATAGACTCAGCCAGGGCAGTTTGATTTACGGTAAAGGTGGGAACGATTGTTGTTGGGATAATGAGCGCACGCGCGCTTTCGAAACCACGTTGATACCACGCTCCACGATGACCGTATTCGATCGCGGTGCGAGCTGATTGATCTACATCTAGAATAATAAGCTCAAAATTAAGTTCGGGATCTGTGGCTACCTCTAGATGCACGGTCTTGGTCTCATCCCTATATGAAAGTGCCAAATCCTTGCTGATCATTGCTGAGAAGCGTTCATTGAGAGCTGTCTTAATCTGGGCTTCGTTCATGCCAGAAACGGAAATGCCACCCATGGTGACATTAGGGAGAGCTTTTGCTTCAAATTGGATCGAATAGAGTGCAAAAGCAGTGGAAGCAGAGGCTAGTATAAAAAAAACGAGTCCTCCGGCAAGGAGACCGCGACTCACACGAGACTTTGTCCCTACCGTTTCTTCGTGGGTAGGGAGAATTGGATTAGTTGTCATATGTTTGATCTATCTTTACTCGCATTTCACCATGAACTTTAGGGATGGTCAATGTAAGTACTCCATGTGAAAAAGCAGCATGTGCTTGTGAGGGTTGAACGTGCACAGGAAGGATGATGGATCTTGAAAAGGCTCCCCAAAATACTTCTTCATAGTGTGCGACTGTATCTTCCGACGTATTGTGCGCTTTTCTTTCGCCTCGAATGGTCACAAGGTCGGGTGTGACATGAATATCGATATCATCTGGCTTTACGCCTGCAATAACGGCGCGGACAATGACTTCTGTGGCATTTTCAAGAACATCAACGGCAAGTTGACCTTCTTCGGCGGTAGAAAGTGCCTGTTTGAAATCATCGAAGTCGCGAAGAGACATGGTGTAAACGTAAATTGCGTGTAAATTCGTATAAGGGACCAAAGAATAGCCCAAGTCCGGCGGCGTGCAAGTACAGTTCTGTGCCAATAACGGATCCAGAGACGCCGCCAAGAACGAGATCTACCATGGCAAAAAGGGCGATCATGAGCCCGGCGCTCATAACGGCGTCAAAGAACAGTTCTTGTTTTGCGATAGCGTAATAAAGAGTGAAAAGCCCCGCTGTAAGCAAGAAAGGAACGGCTGACGGAAGTTCAGGCCAAATGCGTGCGAATAGAAGGGTGCTCCAAAGGGCGATAAGAATAAGTCCAATCCATTTCCATGCCCACATTTCTTCGGTTGTTTTGTGATGGGTGAAATGACGGGGTGTTTTTAAATAGTATTGCCCAAAAATGATATGATAAATAATACTTGAAATACCACCAATAAAGAACAAAAGCATGATTTGAGTCATGAGATTACCGGTTGCAGGTTCTGTGTAAATGGTGGCAGTTAAGATAGGGAAGAGTGTGCCTGTGGCAAGACTTGTGATCATTTGTTCGCGACGTAAATCACGGAAGAGTAAAAAGAGAATCAACCAAATCATGGCGACGAATATGAGGGCATATGCATTTCCTCCGAACATACGTTAGAATTGTATCAAGCTTTATGAATATAAAAAAGTTCTTTGGGGACATCGTGCTCGCTACCCGTATCGTGATGTTGAAGCGGCGATATTTGTGGGTGTGGATATTAAGTTCTTTTTGCTTTTTTGCTCTTCTTGTACTTATTCCTGTTTGGACGACTCCGGGAAATGATATTGCATTTCAATTAAAGATATTAGGCCTAAAATTTGATTTGATACTCGTCGTATTGTCCATTGTAAATGGGCTTTTGATCGCGATGCAGTGGTATGGATTGGCACATACGAAAAAATCTGACAATTACGTATTGGGCGGGTCACTCATTGGGATGGGTGTTGGATTTATTGTTTCTTTATTTGCTTGTGCGGCTTGTTATTCTACATTGTTAGCGTTTGTTGGCTTTGGTGTAGCTACCTTTTTCGTACAGTATCGTATTCCTTTTCTTATTTTTACATTTACGATTTTGTTTTGGGCCCTTTCAAAGAATGCTCAGCGGATTTTGGGGCACTGTGAAGCTTGTAAGCTGACGGCATAGCATAAGTACGCTATGATGTGGACATATGCAGGGACTCACTAAACTCAATCCACTTTCTCGTTGGTTCTTAATTTTGATTGCGGGCGCAGTCTTTCTTACCTTCGGCTGGATTCTTAAACCATTTTTCCTCACGATTATTACTGCTGTGGTTTTTGCTATTCTCTTTTCGCGCTTGGATCGATGGTTGGCGCTTAAGGTGCATTCACGCCATTTGTCGGCAGCACTCATTGCGTTTGGTGTATTCTTGGTCATTCTTGTGCCTATTGCGGTCATTGCGGTTATTATTGCCCAGCAGGCGAATGATGTATTGAAGTCTGGATTTTTAGAAAATATTCCTCAGATTTTTCAAAGTATTCAAGGGCGTTTGAGTGAAATATTCCCAACATTTTTAATGGATTGGGTAAATTCAATTGATTTTGCAGCCTTACCAACAACGATCGTGACTTGGCTGAAAGATAATCTAACCAATATCTTGGCAGGAGGTGCAAACTTTGTGCTACAAATGTTCATCTTCTTTGCTTTCCTGTACTATTTCTTGCTCAATAAAGATGTCATTCGTCGGGAAATATTTGAGTTAAGTCCTTTTAAAGATAAATTAGACCAAGGAATCATTTCCCGCATTTCGGCAACGATCCGTGGAGTGATTGTAGGAGCTATTATTATCGGAATTCCAAGACCAGAATAAAAAGATAATTCCGAAGGTTTTGTCCATAATATATCTGTTGTTCTCAATTGTTTATTAAATTCGTTAAAACCCGAACCAATACGCCAATAAAGGGTAAAC
>CAYPYH010000041.1:0-8040 GCA_964415145.1 uncultured Gammaproteobacteria bacterium | reverse complement strand
CCTATTTGTCAGCGGCTCCTCTTTTCAACCGATACAACAATCGAAGCAATAGACGGATACCAATACACCCTTACACGCGATCGCGTTACGCTTGCTACCATGGAACACATTGAGCAGTTCTGGATTGATGCGCGGGGCAAATACCTCTACGTACTAGGAACACAAAACAACGTGCACGGTATTTACACATTACGGATTAAGTAAAAAAGCGCGGCCTATTGGCCGCGCTTTTTAATATATTCTTTCAGTGCATCAATGCGCTCCGGCAACTTACTTATTTTTGTATTTTGCAATATAACCGCCTGCGGACGCTTCGCCTTACGCGGGAATGCGTCACCGGAAATCGGAGTTACCTGCGGATGCAGTCCCGCTACACTGAATATTTCTTTTCCAAACCCATACCATGTCACACCAGAACCCTCATTAACAAGGTGATAAATACCTGGCGTAGCATTTTGCACAATCATTTCCAATATCTTCTCCGCAAGGTGTGGTGTATACGTGGGACAACCAAATTCTTCGTCGACCAATGTAAGCGCATCGCCCGTCTGCGCCTTTTCTAGCATCACGTCGACAAAGCTACGCTTCGCGGAAGCACTCGTACCGCGTGGACCAAATAATTTAGAGGTGCGCACAATATACATATTTGGTGCCGCCACACTCGCGTCACGCACTTCTTGCACGCGCATTTCACCGTAGGCCTTACTTTCACCATAGGCAGAAATAGGATCAGGTGAATCTGTCTCTGTGTATATGCGCTTATCACCCGAAAACACATAGTCCGTGCTCACGTGCACAAATGCAGCATGTACTCGAACAGCGGCGCTCGCCAAAAATCCAGGCACCTTTCCATTGATCGCAAAAGCAAGCTCGCGCCCTTCGTCTTCTGCTACATCTACCGCATTATATGCCGCTGCGTTCACTATGGCATCAGGCTTATTGGCTTGTGCGAAGTCCATAACCGCGCCTTCATTCGTAATGTCAATATCGGCCCGCTCTGTAGCTACCACTTCCCAATCAGCTTCTTTAAATGCACGACACAATTCCGCCCCAAGCGACCCACCTGCGCCCGTAATCCATACTTTCATACTTATGCCGCAAAAGGATTTATGATTTCACTCAATAATGGCGCTTCGGCGTCTTTCATATGCAAAATCGGCGTCCCTTCAAATGGCCACACGATACCGAGTGCTGGGTCATTCCAACGCACCGACCCTTCCACTGATTTATTCCAAAGATAATCGACAAGGTAACGCATTTCAGATTCTTCTGATGCATAAAATCCATGAATACACCCTGCAGGCACAAATAGCTGCGTGCCACTACCCCCCTTAAGTTCAATACCGAACCATTGCATAAAGGTTGGCGAGCTTGGACGAATATCAACAATCACGTCGTAAATACTTCCGCGCGTACACATGACTAATTTTGATTGCGGGTCTGGAGCCCCTTGATAATGCATTCCACGCAAAACACCCTTTACGGAATAGGATTGATTTTCCTGCACGGGCTGAAACGGCGGGAGTCCTGCAGCGTCCCAATTACCCTTGCTAAATCCTTCGTAGAAAAATCCACGATCATCTGGCCATACGCGTGACTGAACAATATACGCACCATCAATAACTGTTTTTTCCATTTGCATACATTAGATTATTTTTTTGATCAGTTGTTCTACTTCATTCAACTCCTCATTCGTCGGATGCCCTTTTACAAACTGTCTTTCGTCATTTTGATAGCGAGGCATAATATGTACATGCGTATGCATCACTTCTTGTCCTGCATCCACTCCGTGATTCATGCCAAGATTATACCCAGTGCCCCCAAGTGCTGCCACAATCTTTGGTGCAAGCATATACACCGTATGCATAATCGCTAATGCATCTTCTTGGGTACCAGCCGTTAAATCAAGTGCATGCGTTTTTGGAATAATGAGTGTATGCCCCTTAGACACGGGACCGATATCCAAAAACGCCATCGTTTTTTCATCTTCAAAAATGATTTGCGCCGGAATTTCACGCCGAATAATGCGACAAAATAAACAATCTTCCATATATCGTAATCTTGCCCTATCTACTTATTTCGCGCAATGTTAAACACGGCATAACACGCATACAAAGAGGTAAGGAGTAATACAGCTAATAGCAATCCATGCCCAGACATTGTACGGATCAAAAGCGCCATAAGCGTACATGCGTATAGTACAAATAACGCCATCCGAATAGGAAGCGAAAAATAAGCACCCTTATATTGCACCAGTCCTACCGCACACACCACAAAAATCACAACCCAAAGCGCTACATGATTACTTACAAATCCATATCGAATCTGTTCAGAAAGCAGATAGACTGGAAGTGTCGCGAGGAACCCCAATAAAAGCCCCTGTAAAAAATTCTTCATAGTCCAAATGGAATACGTTCGCGTAAAGCGTGAATAAATCCGGCCACCGAATGAATCGGCGTTTTTTCGAAGCGTGCATAAATCCGTTTTATATATACATGCCCTTCCTGTGTTGCAATGAACGGCGCTGAAAGCGCAAAACGTACCGTGCGACGATCCGCCTCGAACCACGCCTGCGCATCAAATGTCTGTTCCGCCCTCATCCAACCCCCTAGCTGGTCCACGGGTTCATACGTCGTATAAACCGCGTCTATCCCTAGTGATTCAATATTCGTAAATGGACCAAGTGCACGTGTGTCGGGCATGAAAAAAGCATCTTCGGTTAGTGCAAAAACGCCATCGCTCACAACAAGTACATCACCTTTTGGAATTTCCATATAAATCTTTTCTCTTGGCTTTTCCAAAATAAATTGTGTTTGCGTATGCGTTTCATCAAGCACAATCGATGCACGATCAAAATATACCGTCTGCAACCCTTCATTATGCAAGGTCTGCAATGTATACGCCTGACCATTCCCTATATACGTCGTACGCGCAGGCGCTTCACGCCAACCCACGGCGTCCCCTGCATATAAACGATTCAAGAAAACAAACTTACGCAGCGTTGTATCTATGGTGCGAATGAATACATCTGTCGTTGTTGCAATATTTATCTCATAAACCCCTTCCGCAAGACCTCTTTCATAAATATGAATCTCATGTGACGTCACATCTTGGTCGGCGCGGTCATTCCCCTCATCGGCCTCAAGGATTTCTTTTACTAAGCGATGCGACTCATCGTAAATTTGAATCACAATATCGTCACGCCCTAAATCACGATTTAAATCCGTTAACAAGAAACGCATATCGAGCGCTTCGTCTTTTACATACGCCTTTATGCGATGGCTTCCGCGTAAATCCACTTCATACGCACGGCGTGCGGTGTTCGCGGTGTAAGACGCATCTCTGTAGGGCACCGGGAATTCATAGGCATATGTCGCTACTTCGTCGCGCACATATTCCGTATCTTTTGTGTTCTTTTCATAAATGGATACATCTCCTTGTTTACGCACAGACCAAGGTGATTCTTCCAAAAATGAATTAAAGAATGGCCGCAAATCAAATGACTGCGCTCCCTCCTTTGTTTCTGGGCCTATCTCCAAAATAGGCTGATCCACTGCCATGAACTCTACCCCAATCGTTACACGGTCATACGCCGTTTGTGGAAGACGAAGCGAAAAATAAGCCGGTTCACCATTCATGTCATACACCTTTTCATTTTCATATTCTGAAGCACGAATACGCGTATCTGGAAGCGGCGAATATAAATAAGGCGTGCGCACTCCTGGAATTAATTGTGCCTCAAGCATGCCGTCTGGTTGAATATCAACCAATACAAATCCCCACAATACTGCGAATGGAATGAAAAACCCAAGCCCTGTTAATAAGAAGGTTTTCATAAAACTTGTGCCGCATCGTATCGATACAGGGTTTGTTCACGTAACTGCATAATGGGCGTCAATTCATATTTAACCGGAAGCTTATCGAGCAATGTTTTTTGATAAAATTCCATATCCTTGGGTGGCAATGTGATCCCAAAATAATACAAAGGCGATTGCTCCAATAAATTCGGCATTGCATGAATCACTGCATTGTCCGTAAGTCCTATCACTACCGCGCGATCTGGATACAAATACTTATCCGCATAATAAGTAATCACCGTAGCATCCTGAGGGATTTTTGCGAGCAATAATTGCCGATCTTGTGCGAATTGCTGCAGGCGCATACGCGTAGCTATAAATCCATCGGGCCCACGTAGCACTGAACCCACGCCCATGAGCACCCAAATTCCAACCAATGCGAGCAATACCTTGTGTGACCGTTCCTTAAATATCACTTCGGTAGCACGCTTCATTCCAATCATAACGAAAGGAATTGCCAGCACATATATCGGCAACCAGTAACGACTATACGAATTCGCTAGCGTAACCGCGTATGGATCTGGATTGTCGGCGATACTCCAACTCCCGTACACAATAAAAAGCCACACTGAAAGACCTGCCACAGCACCCGCCAATGGCCACCACGTTTTTTTCTTATCCAGAAAAACAAAGAACCACCCAAGTAGCGCAAAAAGAGAAAATAAAGGCAGGAGCAAAAATACATTTTCTAGAACATGCGCCGCAATAAGACGTTCATGAATCCCGAATGGAAAGATAAGATTTGACCATCGTTCTACGGGTGCCGAAGGGTATCCAGCAAATGCTGCTCCAGCTTCATCTAATACAGAGTCTGTCCCTTGATATGCTATTTCATTGTGAACAGTATACCCAACAGCAAACGGATCTCCATAAACAATATTTTGTAAGGCAATAATTGGAGCGAGCGTTACACACGCACCAAAGGCGAATACCAAAAGATCACGCGTATACCAATGTTTTCGCTGAACCACCAAATACACAATCGTAAGCACCAATATCCAAGGCAACTCAAAAATACGAAATGAAACCGCAATCCCGAACAGCACACCTGACGCCACGCCATGCGCCCACCAAGGTAATCTTTGTTGCCATGGTCTTAAGTCAAAAAAGGCTAATGCGAGTATGAACAAGCAAACAAATGGAACATTAGGCATAAAACCACGTGCCGCGTAATACCAAAATGCAGGAAGTGTCGCCAAAAGTACCGTCGCATACACCGCCAACCGAGGCGATTCCAAATATTTTTTCATGAGCGCATACCAAGCGCAAAGTGCAATCAATACAAGGAGTGGCGTAAATAAAGAAATAAGAGCATTCCCCGAAAAAGGCGCCGCCAAAATACCATACCAAAATGGCATACCCAAAAAACCAATGGGGACGATAAAATCACCTACCACCGTAGTGCTACGCGGATGCAATACATTCAACAAAGATTCATTACGCAAAGATTCAATCCGAGGAATACCCGTCTCCCGCACTTCTTCAATAAATACAGCCGTCGCACGTTCGTCAGGCGCATTAAATACAGGAATACCGGCATACACAAAAAGTGTGACCAAATACAGAGCTCCCAAAATACCCATGGTCCATTTAAGGGCTATACGTTGCATACGAAATACCTCCAAATACTAATGCGAGTAATAATGTATTTTCCGCCAAATTCGCATAGCCAGCTCCGTCCCCACTATTTATCCCAATGAGTAAAAACATGAGCGCCGCGAATTCTGCAAACATCTTCACCTTCCCCCACACATTTGCATGATTCATCTTTCCGTTTCCCCGACGGTACAGCGCGCCAAGCGCAATCGCCGCCTCCATAATAATCACAGGAGCAATCACCCACCACGACAAAAACCGTGAGGCGATCAAAATAAGCACAGAACCGATCAACAATTTATCTGCAATTGGATCAAAGAAGACTCCCCACGGAGTAATTTTATTTTTCACGCGTGCCAAAGAACCGTCTAACATATCCGTAAAGGCTGCAATGAAAAAAAGCCAAGTCCCCGCCTGATACGACTCCTCCCACAAAAGCCATAAAACCACAGGCGTCATCGCAAAACGTGTAGCCGTAAGACGATTCGGCGTAATCCATGATGGCACAAAACGTAAAAAAGGTCTCAGTACATAGTCCTGTGGGTAAAAATAGACTTCGTTTTGTTGCATATATCCGCTATAATCATAGCATAATGAAAGCTATTTTACGTTACACGGTACTCTTAAGTGGTCTTGGCCTGATTTTGGGCACAATAAACCAACTCACTTTCCAAAATCCACTATTTGGAATAGTGGCTTTTTGCGCTTATATTGGCGGAATCGCTCCTCTTATTGCTCGCCGATTCCCCCAATTCACCCTTGTCCAAAGCGGCATTCTCGCCCTTAGCGGGCTTATGCTCTTTGGTTCTGTGTATTATTATTTCCTACCTATTTCTTGGATTGGGCTCTTTATTATCGCTCTTTTGCCATTCCTACTGCTTTTTGTGGCAGAAAAGCCCGCGGAGCACATAAACGTTTCATGGCCCACTCTAGACGCCAGTACAGCGATTATATTCTTACTCAGCACAATCACCCTTTTTACACTCGCAAGCTATCGATTCTCCACATCCGTTCGTAGCCCTTGGGACATAGTACCAACAAGCACACTCCTTTTGCCTATCGCGCTACTCTGCACCCTTCTTCTTGTACGCGCTATCAAGGGAACGCTCACTCCCACGTCCATGATCCTTCCAACCTTTGTTTCCGTAGCGCTCGCCGGACTCGTGTATGCCTTTGGTTATGGATTTGATCCTTTCATCCATCGCGCCACACTCGACCATATTTTAGTCCACGGAACCATTACTCCAAAACCCCTGTACTACACGGGTCAATATGTTCTTGAGCTTCTAGGCGTACGATTATTTGGCATCCCCCTGCACTCTTTCGATACTTGGCTTGTACCCGTAGCTACCGCACTCTTACTACCTTATGCCGCTTGGCTTGCCGGAGCACGCAGGTCCGAAACAACACTCCTTGCACTCCTCATTCCTTTAAGCCCTTTCATTTTTACTACCCCGCAATCTTTAAGCTATTTATTTTTTGCGCTCAGCATTGGAGGTTGTGTATGGATTTTGAAAGAAAAACAGTTGTCAGCCTTTTTCTTCGCAAGCACTATTGCGCTTACTACACTTTTCATTCACCCAATCTCTGGAATTCCTGCTTGTCTATTCGTAGCCATGAGCGCCTGCATCGCATATGCAAAAACATGGAGCAAAATTGCCGCGGGGCTCTTGGCTATCATTGCAGCTGCCGCACTCCCTGTGCTTTTTTGGATTCAAGGATCAACTCAAAATACTACGACCCATATCACCAAACAGACATACGACTTCACACAACTACTTCCTGATCTTTCCAATCACTTTGCAGGCTGGCTCGACGCGCTATATGCATACAATCATCTTGCGATAGCTATCCTTACCGTATTTGGAACTATTGGACTTATGCAATTCGCAAAAGAAAAAGAATATTCCATTCTTACTTTTAGCATGCTTAGCACCCTGGCTCTGCTCATCAATTATTTTGTGCTCACCGTCTTTTTTCAATTTTCTTTCTTGGTTGAATCTGAACGCATGAACTATGCAGACCGCTTACCCTACCTCGCCTGTCTTGCTGCCCTCCCTCTTCTTACGCATGGCTTTAGTGCCGTCATTGCCCGCATAAAACAAAGCCCAGCAAGTGTGCCGGGATTCATTTTTGCCATGAGCCTACTCGTAACAGGGAATGTCTATGCAGCTTACCCTCGCAATGACGGTGAAACGCGTTCAGCCGGATTCAATGTGAGCACATTGGACTATCAAACAGCGCATTCGATTCACGAGCTATTTCCTACGACCGACTACGCGGTTCTCGCCAATCAGTCCCTTTCAGCTGCCGCTCTTGAGTCCTATGGATTCACACACTACTTCCCTGGTGATATTTTCTATTATCCCATCCCAACCGGCGGCCCCTTGTATGACATATTCCTTGAGATGTCTAATGTACAAACATCGCGTGCCACCGCTCAAAAAGCCGCACAACTCACACATGTAAAGCAAGTGGTGTTTGTAAGTCACGATTATTGGAGCGGCTCAGCCCATGCACGCGAGTCCGCAAAACAAGACGCCGATCAGTGGTATACCCTGGGTGAGAACCAAGAGATCATGGTCTT
>CAYPYH010000040.1:0-8475 GCA_964415145.1 uncultured Gammaproteobacteria bacterium | reverse complement strand
TACTACGAGCAATTGAAGCCAATCGACGAAGTAGAATATGCAATTCGCCCAAATGATTCTAAGAAGTATCGCTTTGCGGAATTGGTGGATAAGAAAGAACAAGCTTTGTTCAAGCGCACCTATGGATTCGATATTCGAACCCGCGCATGCGATACAGCGCGCATTATGCTTCCTGCCTCTACGCTTACGTCCCTTGGAATGGTTGCGAATGGTCGAACATTCGAACATTTGTTAAAGCGTTTATATTCATCTGGTCGTGAAGAATTTAAAGATATCGGTGTAAAATTGCATGACACACTTAATCGCGTGATTCCAAAGTACGTAAAGCGTGCCGACCCGGCAGGAGTTGCATTTTGGATGCAAAACGAAGCACAGATTCGTGCAGACTTGGCGAAGTATTTGCCAATGGCCGTGCAAACGGTTGGCGTAATTAATGAAGCGCGCTTGCACGATGTTCCAACACTCTTAGGAAATCCTCAGGCATCTTTGTCGCATATGTTGGCAGCGGTGTATTTCCCATTTGCAAAGACCGATTACTTGTCACTCGTTTCGCAGATTGATCAGTTGGCGCCCGAAGCGCGCGTGGAATTAATGGCTCGCGCCGTTGGAGCGCGCGAAGGGCGCCGCGACCGCGTGGTGCGTGGATTCGAACATGGGTATGACATTACGACCGAAATCGTTGCAGACTTTGGAGTCTTCCGCGACTTGCACCGTCACCGCATGTGCACCTTGCAGTGGCAGCGTCCAATGCCACATATTGGATTCGATGTTCCGGCTGACATTGAAAAGATTGGTATGGGTGATACCTGTCGTGCGCTCGCCGGTCGCGTAGCGGCTTTGTACGATGCGCTCGCGCATCAGGTGGACGGTTTCACTGCAGAATACGTTGTGCTATTTGGTCACAAGATTCGTTTCATGATGGGAATGAATATGCGCGAAGCACAGCACTTGCTAGAGCTGCGTACAGTGCCCCAGGGGCATCCAAACTATCGTCGCGTGTGCCAAACGCTTCACAAGCAATTGGTGGAGCGCGCACCGTGGATCGGCCAAACAGATTTCTTCAAGTTCGTGGACCACAATCAATACGATTGGGCTCGCGCGGACGCGGAAGCGCGCCAGAGTCAGAAGATGATGGAGAAGGGGCTATAGTGCACCGTGCACCTGCAAAAAATAGCTGAAAAATAGGAAGCCTCGCTGCAGACGTTCTGCGGCGGGGCTTTGCGTTTACAGCTTCACGGCGTCCAAAAGGTTCAGGCGTCCGAGGATCTTGTCGAGGATCGGAGGCCGCTGACCTTGGGGTGCGGGATGCTCGTGCTGACCAAGAAGTGTACGAAGTTTTCTACGATCACGCTCGATCAGACCCTTGTACTTCTTGCATTCGAGCAGAAGGTCTCGGATTGACGAAACGATGGCACAGCATCGCGAGAGTTCGCACTCCTCGATGTCGATATCTTTGTCGTCCCGATCACCGACCGCGCGCTGCCATTCCTCTTCCGAGATGTCAGTCACGGCGTTCCATTGAGCGAGTTCCTGGGCTTCGGCCTCGGTGACATAGACTTCGTTCCGAGGGAACACATCGTCCATGCGCTCGAAGTTCCACGCGCTGAGTCGATACCCGGTGCAGACAAGTTGTGGTTCTTGGTCACGGCCCGCATCACACAGCTCGAACATGATTGACTTCACGCTTGTTGCTTGAGCGTTGCGCCCAGGGATGACCCATACGTCATCACGCACTTGGAACTTCGGCTGGGCATCTGGGTGTACGTCTGGGAGTTTCATATCGGTCTCTCCTGGGGATCTGAAAAATGAAAGCGGACTTGCTACTCTACTCCCGTTCACCTGTTTTGTCAAGACATTGCTGTATTACGTGTCAACAAAACCGCACCCGAATAGGGTACGGTTTTGTTTAGTGCATGTATCCCATGTCCTCCAGTAATTCGATCGTTGGCGGCGAAAGCGTAAGTCCGTCCAAGTCTTCCTTCGCAAACCACGCAAGTTCGATTAAATCATCATTTGCTGCGAATTCGGTTGTTACTTTGTCTGTCGCAAGTACCGCGTGGTAATCATTGAACTTCATGGCTACTTGGACTTCCTCGCCATCGATTGTCTTAACGGCACTTCCAGTACGGTGCTCGCTTACCATGCGCACGGATGCATTTCGCAAATCAATTCCTGTCTCTTCCATGATTTCGCGGTGAAGTGCTTGTTCCTTGGTTTCGCCTTCATCGATTCCGCCACCAGGAATAATCCAGCATCCTTGGTATACGCCGCCCTTGCGACTTTTCCCAAAGAGTAAGAATCCGTCAGAAGATTCAATGACCGCCGCAACAATGTTTCTTTGAATCTCGCGCATATTATAGTTGCTTAAAATGCTTTGAAAGTCGTGGTCCTACTTGGCGATAATAATTGCTGCTCAAGTTCGGATCGCCATATGAAACAGAGGTGGGTTCGAGTAAACGTTCATATACCATCTGACAAATAGGTTGACCGTCGCGGAGCACGAAGTCATTGTCGTGGGTAAAGATTTCCAACACAGCGGGTGCACCAAGTGATTCACCGTTCACACCAAATCCAAATCCAGGATCAAAGAATCCAGCATAGTGCGAGCGGAATTCACCTTTACTTACGTCATATGCCATCATCTCAACGGCAAATTCATTTGGTACACGGATCAATTCTTTGGTAACGAAAATATAAAATTCGTCGCGCTTCATGATGAATTGACCATCACGTGGGCGGGGGATTGGTTCGAAATACGCGAGCGGGTCATAGTCGCGGCGTGAGTATTCAAGTACTACGCCAGACGTAGGGTGACACTTGTATCCAACGATTTCTTGACTAGAAAGGTCGATAGTCATAGTAAGTCCTTGTTTTCCAGTGAATTGAGGTGCCGGAAGTACGACTTGATTGGTGCTGCGGAGTAGTCCGTATTGTTGATATGCCTCGCGGTATTCGCGCTCACTTAAAATCGTATCTTCTGTAAAGAAACGAAGCTGGTTCAAACGTTCACCGGGTGCGAGTTTAATAGGGAATGACTTTGGAATGACTTCAAGCCAAAGTTCGCCGTGGTATCCGCGCGGCACGAAATCAAAAGAAGAAACGCCATCGATCATTAAGCGCGTTTGTAAGTTTACGCGACCGGTTGAAGACTTATTGTTGGTACGTCCAAATACGCGATCGGGAAGTGCAAGAGATTCGTTTAGGCGGATTAAATAAACGCAGTTCAGTTCGAGTGGGTGTTCGAGGGATGTACGGTACAAAGATCCGTGTTCTATCAGGTCACGAATGCGTTCTTGTGGGCGGGGCAAAAAGGTACCCTTCATGCGGTACACTTCGTCTGAAATCGAAAGGTCCACCGAAGATGGCTGAATATGTTCTTTTTGAGCGCCTAGAATGTGCCCGTGGGTCAAAAGAGAGTCAATATGTTGATATGCGAGCGTTCCTCCTGCCGCCGCGTGACCTGTCTGCTCTTGCATAGTTAGGCCTATCTTTTCATACCTTTGGAAATGATTCAAGTTGTGGCTCTTCGGGGGATATTGTACACTTAAGGGTATCTATG
Source organism: uncultured Gammaproteobacteria bacterium (assembly GCA_964415145.1). Taxonomy (GTDB): domain Bacteria; phylum Patescibacteriota; class Patescibacteriia; order UBA9934; family UBA9934; genus CAYFMS01. The sequence goes on along the minus strand of CAYPYH010000040.1, from coordinate 4,916 downwards.
AAGAGAATACTTTTCGCCCTCGCAATTATTGCGTCTGTGGCGTGTGCGGCGCCTCTTGTTACGCGCGCGGGAGGTTCTATTGCGGGAAGTGTGGACAATAACTATGAGTCTACGATGTACGGAACGACAAATGGTCGAACCATCATTTCTGGATGGGCAATTGATCGTAATGCTCTTGGCGGAGCAGCGACCGTTGTTGTGAAGTCATCAACGCTCGGTGGACAGTCGGTGGATCAGTTCGTAACTAATTTCTCTCGTCCAGACGTTGCGCGTGCGTATAATACGGCCTATGGAAAAGAAGGATTCAATTGGGTTGTTCCGGCACGTTTTTACACAGGAGGTACATATGAATTCGAGTTCTATGTGATGGACGGCGCAGGGAATCAGTATCAGTTCGGATCTCGTCGCGTTTCGCTTACGGATCGTGGTTTGCGCGGTGGGGTAGATATGGTAGGAGGAAGAACGGTTACTGGTTGGGCGGCTGATTTAGATGGTGACGATCCACGTAATCAAAAGACATCTGTATTTGTGACGGTAGACGGAGAGCAGGTTGGAATGGGATTAACTGATCAGCAGCGTCTGGACGTAGTGAACTATTGGGCGAACGGGGATTATCGCGCGATCAGCTCTACATCCGGATTCAATTTCGCTGTAAATATTCCGCAGAAGTTTTGGGACGGAAAAGTGCACACGATTCATGTATTTGCATTAGAGTTTACAGAAGGAGTAACAACACAGATCGGAGCAACGCAGTACAAGAAAATTACGACGAGTGGTTTAATGGAGTAGATCCAAAGCTCCCGCTTCAGGCGGGAGCTTTTTTGTGTGTAAAAAAAGACGCTCACCTCGCGGTAGCGCGGTGAGCAGAGTCGCTCGAGGGCAGTGCACTGATACGACGTTCGTACAGGGCTTGCTGGATCATATCTTCAAACCAACAACTGGCCTGGTGGTGGCTCAACTTGTACGCGGTTCGTAGTCTATTAACGCCCTCCGTGTAGAGTTCCACTCGTATGCTGTGAGCGAGCCGGGCTCCAAAGCACGCTCGGCGTAGATAACGCCTGTGCTGCAGATACCCTATAAGTTGCCGAGGGAGTGAGAGGGAAGGGTTCCTTGCGTAGCTGCGTTCTCGGGCAAGGGTTGATTCATGCCGTTTGGCGGTACAAAGGACCGACGCATACGCGCGAGCGAGGGCCCTCGCGTTCATGGACTTGCGGTGGGACACGTTCTTAGCGCTCCTAAAATCGTGTGGAATTATTGGGACAAGGGTGGTTTTACTACACAAAATGATTTTTGTCAATCATAAAACCGGCTATTCGCCGGTTTTATAACAGTCTTTTTTAGATTGATGACGCGTCTACTTCGACAGACGGTCCCATGGTGCTGGTCAAGAAAATTGCACGCATGAAGATTCCCTTTGTTGAAGATGGACGAGCCTTTTTGATCGTTTCAAGCGTCAAAGCAATATTGTCTTTCAATTGTGCTTCGCTGAATGATGCGCGACCAACGATCGAGTGAACATTTGATGTATTGTCGTTCTTGAAAGAAGTTTTACCTGCTTTTTGTTCTTCAATCATCTTTGCCACGTTTGGACTAACAGTGTCAGTCTTTGGGTTAGGCATAAGTCCACGAGGTCCAAGTACGCGAGCTGCTTTCGCAAGCTTAGGCATCATAGCTGGAACGGCAACGGCAACGTCGAAGTCGATCTTTCCTGTTTTCACAAGGGTGTCGATGTATTCTTCGGTACCAATGATGTCCGCTCCGGCGTCCTTTGCTGCTGTTTCGTTTGTACTATCTACGAAGGCAACGATGCGAACCTTTTTACCTGTTCCGTGAGGAAGGGCAACAGTTCCACGAAGTTGTTGGTCACCTTTTGCTGGATCGATTCCAGTGCGCACGTGGATTTCGATGGTTTCATCGAACTTCGCAGTTGCGTTTTGCTTAACAAGGGTGATTGCTTCGTCGAGTGAGTACTTTTTGTTCTTTGTGATCTGCTTCGCGAGGGCTGTTAGTCTTTTTGATGACATATTTTGTGTAGTGGTTCAAACGCCGTTAGGCTCCCACGTTAAGTTATTTAATGTCGACACCCATTTGGCGACAGGTCCCAGCAATGATTTTCATAGCTGCTTCAACATTTGTGGTGTTGAGGTCGGGCATTTTCTTTTCTGCGATTTGGCGAAGTTGTTCAGTAGTGATTGATCCTACTTTGTCGGTAGCTGGTTTCCCAGATCCTTTTTCAATTCCGGCAGCTTTCTTGACCATGTCAGAAGCTGGAGCGGTTTTGAGGATGAAGCTGAATGAACGGTCTTCGTAAATGGTAAGAATAGCTGGAACTGTTTCACCACGACGATCTTGAGTTGCAGCATTGAATTCACTTACGAATCCTGCAATGTTTACACCGTGTTGACCCAGCGCCGGACCGAGTGGAGGTGCTGGAGTAGCTGCGCCACCCATAGCCTGCACTTTGATGACAACCTTGATTGGTTTTGCCATAAAGACGAGTTTGTTTACAGTGGATTCCTCGGAAATGCCATATTTATGGCGATTTACACGAAGCGACCACATCGTTAATTAGTGGCTATATCTTGCCAGAATTAGCCAAAAGTGTCAATACGCAGCTAATAAAAAGAGCCCCTCGGCCTAGTCGCGGATGCTGTAGACGAGGGCGCCGAGGATAAGTACGAAGTCGAACACTAGGCCCGTAGGGCCTAGTACTGCGCACATGAGCACGCACACGAAGAGAAATGCGAATATCTGCATGTTCAGCGCAGCCACGTGTGGCCGCAGATGAACTTTACCGCAATCAACTCAGAGACGAACATGAGCATCAGGGCCTGATCGAGCGGAAGCACGGGAATCATGTTTGGATCCTTTGGAACGAATGGGGCGACGGTATTTTTGCTGTTTCGAGGCACGATGTCAACGTGTACCCCCTTGACAAAAAGTATGTTTTATGGTCGATGACATGTGTTTAATTTAAAAGCCCGAGCATATTCATGCTCGGGCTTTTAATGGTTACACTTTTTTCACCTGAAGGAAGTCGAGTTCCACTGGTGTTTCGCGACCGAATACCGACACCAATACTTTGACTTTTCCGCGTTGTTGGTCCACCTCTGAAACTTTTCCTTGTTGACCCTTGAAAGGTCCATCGCTGATCTGAACTGGATCATCCACCGACAAGTCGATTGTGAAGTCTGGCTCGTCTGCTTTAATGCGACCCATGAGCGATTCAATTTCTTCTGGAGCGATAGGCGTTGGTGTTGTTCCTGCTCCAATGAATCCGGTTACGCTTGGAGTGTTACGCACCACGTACCATGAGTCGTCGGTTACGATCATTTCCACGAGTACGTACCCAGGGAAGATCTTTTCTTCCGTGACGCGACGCTTTCCGTTTTTGATCTTAATCTTCTTTTCTTTTGGCACGAGGATGTTGAAGATCTTCTCATCCATGTCCATGGTTTCGATACGAAGCTTTAAGTTTTCGGCTACGTTTTCTTCGAATCCACTATAGGTGTGGATTGCGTACCAACGTCGGCCGTAATTGGCGGTTTGCTTTGCCATAGTTTAGAGAATTTGCGCAAGTGCCCAGTTAAGCACGAAGTCGAGTAGACCAAAGTAAAGAGCCCAAATCAATGAAACAACAACTACGATAGCTGAATATATGAGCGTCTGCTTGCGTGTCGGCCAAGTTACTTTTTCAAGTTCCTCTTTCGCGCCGCGAAGGTACGTAATAAGTGCATTATTTGTTACGAATGACATATTTTTAAAGTCTTTAAAACCCCCTCGAGGGGGGATCTGAGGGCAATATAGCACAGGTATTTTGGCTAAGCAAGGGGATAAAAAAGAAGGGCGCAATAGCTACCCTTGGGCTGGACGTACTCCAGCGGGGGTGGTTATGCGCCGTCGCACTCGGCGAACGGGTCTTCGGTGACGGGCGGCTCTGCGGGCACGTCGCGGTAGACACACTTGAGAGTCGTCCTCAGGCACGGCGCCGAGGTGCGGGAATGGCACGACGGACCCAGTTCCGTGACCTGCGTCAGGCGCTGTCCTATCGGGCACGTTGGTCCGCGGTAGGGGGTGGATGTCTGTTCGCTAGCGAGCAAACCAAGGAGAAGAGCGAGAAAGTAGCCCAAGAGCACCTCCGGTCGGCAGGGTATCGAAAATGGGCCAAAAGTCAAGACCGCCCCGGTTGGGGCGGTCTATTCAAGAACTGTGTTTTATACGTCCAAATTCGTTACGTCCTTTGCGTGCGTTTGAATGAATTTCTTACGCGGTGCAACTTCGCTTCCCATCAAAATGTCGAATGTTTCGTCAGCGATGGTGGCGTCCTCAATTGTTACTTGCTTCATTTGGCGCGTGGTTGGGTCCATGGTCGTTTCCCACAATTGCTCTGGGTTCATTTCACCCAAACCTTTGTAGCGTTGAATGTTTACTTTCACTCCAGCGACTTCGGCAACTTCTGCGCCGTCGTCGGCACCGCTGTCGACTCCTTCTTGTACAACTACTTCGGTCTTCGCGCCCTTCATGCCTTTACCTTCCGTAAATTCGTGAATGGTCTTTTCCTTTTCTTCGTCCGAATATACGTAGCGCACCTGCTTTCCAACTTGAATGCGGTAAAGCGGAGGCATGGCGATGTAAATGTGACCGGTCGAAATCAATTGTTGGAAGTGACGATAGAACAAAGTAAGAATAAGGGTTCGGATGTGAGCTCCGTCCACGTCCGCGTCGGTCATGATAATAATCTTGTCATAGCGCAACTTGTCTAGCTCGAATTGTTCACCAATATTTGTTCCAAGCGCAATGATCAAATTCTTTACTTCATTGTTTGCGAGCAACTTATCCAAACGTGCACGTTCTACGTTCAAGATCTTTCCACGCAGTGGAAGGATCGCTTGGAACTCACGGTCACGTCCTTGTTT
>CAYPYH010000039.1:5031-8483 GCA_964415145.1 uncultured Gammaproteobacteria bacterium | reverse complement strand
CGTGCCGAGCAGAAATGCTCGGCCTTCTTTTTTCTGTTATAATTTGAAGCGTATGTCACACCCACACCAAGCATTTCTAGATGAGCTCCATATTGCGATTAAGAAGCTCGTGCCATTAACCCCTCCCGAGATTCAGAGTAAGGCGGAAGCGGTGTATCAGAAGTTTGAAAATACTCCCGATATTAGCGCGCGCGATATTCACAATGAACTTGTGGAATTAGGACGTGAAGAATATCCATATCGCAAGGCGTATCATGATTTGTGTGACGGCGACGAAGAGCAACGTTTGCGTAAATTGGTATTGGAGCGTGTAGATGAAAAAGTAAAAAAGGTCCTCGAGGAAGTGTTTTCTTACAATATTTTGATTGATGACTTCGTTCGGTCCGAAATGTTCGAAAGTAAACTTTCAGGGGAAGAACGCTATCAGGTAACCAATGCCATTTTGCTCGCAGAAGAATCGCTGGAAAATCAGTGTGATGACCGCGCACACGCACGCGTAGGGCAATTTGAAGAACATGTAGAAAAACGGAAGGCAGAAGTAAAGGCGCTTCAAGGCCGCATTGACCACTTGCGATTGCTTGGGAAGCAGTTTCCACTTTATGCGGACGAAATTTCGGCGGTAGTGGACCGGTTAGAGGAAGGATGGTCAATTACAAACCCTGATCCTTCAAAGGAAGAGGTCGAAAAAGAAATTGAATATTGGCAAACGGTGACTGTGGAGGACGCGGAATAGTATATGGAGTTAGGTATCTTCCTTGCTTTTGCAGCAGCACTTGCTTGGGGTAGTGGGGATTTCCTTTTGCAAAAGGGAAGTCGTATTTTTGGAGAGTGGGAAACGATCTTTATCATTGCAGCATTTAGCATGGTTGGACTGACGCCTTTTGTGGTAGATCAAGTTCCTTCCCTGACAACTCGTGATATAGGTATATTGCTTGGTATTTCTTGTGTATTGCTGCTGGCAGCTGTATTGCAGTTGCGAGCGCTACGGATTGGTAAGCTTAGTGTAATTGAGCCTATCTTTGCTTTTGAAATACCGATTGTTACATTATTGGCTGGCTATTTTTTCAGGGAAATACCTTCCTTAATACAGGCAACACTCATCGCCTGTGTCTTTTTAGGGATGATCCTTATTTCTTTTGACCGTATGCATCATATGAAGCAGTGGCGTACAGAGAAGGGTGTTTGGTTGGGACTCTTTGCGACTACCTGTATGGGGGCGGTCAATTTTTTATTTGGCTACGGAGCTCGGGAGATTACACCGCTTATGGTGAATTGGTTCACAGATCTATTTTTATTTGCGTCATGCGGACTGTTCTTGCTCAGCACGGGAGTACTTGGAGTCTTATTTAATAAGATAAAAAAGAATATTTTACTTGGAATCGGTATTGGGATTATTGATAATATTGCATGGATTGCATATGCGGCAAGTATGGCACTGATTCCAATAGCTATCGCGACAGGAATTTCGGAGAGTTATATTGTATTAACTGTTTTTTTGGGAATGGTTTTCAATAAAGAACGTTTGCACATACACCAATGGGCTGGATTAGTTCTGGTGCTCGTGGGGGCTGTGGCACTTGCAGGATCTTTAGAGCTCTAGCGTACTCCTTGGTTTTTTGATACAATATCTTCGTAAAAATACTATGCAAATTCAATGGTTTGGACTTGGTTGTTTCTCGATTTCAGGGAAAATCGCCTCAGAAGAAGTTACTTGCGTGACAGATCCGTTCTCAGCTGATTTTGGACTTCGCCCACCGCGCGCAATTCAAGGCGGCATGGTGATTCAGTCGCATACAAAAGGATATGCGGACAATACAGACCTTGTACAAGGGTCAGAAGAAAAATCTGTTTTTTCTATTTCGCATGCAGGGGAATATGAATCTCATGGAATTTTCGTAAACGGAGTTCATGCGCCAACGAAAAATAATCACGAACATACAATTTACCGCATTTTATTTGAAGATGTTTCGATTGGATTCCTGGGAGCGCTCGACCGTAAGCTTACCGACAGTGAAATCGAGGCGCTTGGAGACATTCATATTTTGATTCTGCCAGTTGGGGGAGACGATGTATTATCACCCAATGATGCGTCGGATGTGGTTGCGCAAGTGGAACCACGTCTTGTGATTCCTGCGTATTACCATACGGATGGTCTTAAAACGAAGCATGGGACCGTAGAATCATTCATAAAGAGCCTCGGAGTAACGCCGGTTCGTGAACAAAAGTATAAAATAACAAAATCAGGACTTCCAGAAGAGGATATGGGTCTTGTGATTTTAGAAGCATAATATGGCAAAAGAAATGTCATCAGCGAAGCGAGAATCGATCGCGAATACTCAGCTTATTGAACAGGGGATTACCGCCGAAATGAAGCGCGCATACTTGGACTATGCGATGTCCGTAATCGTTTCACGCGCGCTTCCAGATGTGCGTGATGGGTTAAAACCAGTACAGCGCCGTATTTTGTATGCCATGTGGTCTATTGGGCTTCGTGCGAATGCAAAATTCCGTAAGTCAGCGAATGTAGTCGGAGAAGTGATGGCGAAATACCACCCGCACGGAGATTCTTCGATCTACGAAGCAATGGTGCGTATGGCGCAGGACTTTTCTTACCGTCACCCATTGGTGCGCGGGCAAGGAAACTTCGGTTCTATGGACGGTGATGGTGCGGCGGCAATGCGTTATACCGAAGCGAAGCTCGAATCGATTACCGAAGACTTACTTTTGGATATTGAAAAAGACACCGTGAACTTCCGTCCAAACTACGACGGTTCGCACAAGGAGCCAATGGTATTGCCTTCAAAAGTACCAAACTTGCTTGTAAACGGAACGCTCGGTATTGCGGTTGGAATGGCGACCAATATTCCTCCACATAACTTGCGTGAAATTTGTAGCGCGCTTATCGCACTTATCGATAATAAAGAAACAACGCTCGATGAGTTGTTAGAATTTGTAAAAGGTCCTGACTTCCCAACAGGAGCTACAGCTTACGGAATTGGTGACATGAAAACCGCTTATGCAACTGGTCGCGGGGGAGTTGTGGTACGCGCGGAAACAGAAATTAGCGAAACGCAAAAGGGAGGTGCTCAAATTGTAGTGACCGAAGTACCTTATATGGTGAATAAAGCGGCCATGCTTGAAAAGATCGCTGATTTAGTGCGTGACAAGAAGCTTGAGGGGATTAAAGATTTGCGCGATGAATCCAATAAAGATGGTGTGCGCGTGGTTATTGAATTGAAAAAAGACGCATATCCGCGCAAGGTTTTGAACCGTTTGTACCAATTGACTCAGCTGCAGACTACATTCCACTTCAATATGGTGGCGCTTGTGGACGGTATTCAGCCACGCTTGCTTAACCTAAAGACGATTCTTGAAGAACATGTAAAACATCGTCGCGAAGTCGTGCGTCGCCGTACCGAGTTTGATTTGGCGCGTGCGCAAGATCGTGCTCA
>CAYPYH010000039.1:4026-5021 GCA_964415145.1 uncultured Gammaproteobacteria bacterium | reverse complement strand
GAAGGATTGCGTATTGCGCTCGCCGACATCGACAAGGTGATTGAAACGATCAAGAAATCTTCCGACAAGGACGATGCGCGCGTAAACCTCATGAAGAAGTTCAAGATGTCTGAACGTCAGGCAGTGGCGATTTTGGAAATGCGCTTGCAGAGTTTGGCGAACTTGGAACAATTGAAGATTGAACAAGAATACGACGAAAAGATGAAGCTGATTGCGGAACTTGAAGCGATTTTGAAGTCAGAAAAGAAAATGTTGGCCGTGATCCGTCAGGAAATTGTAGAACTTAGCGAAAACTATGGGGAGGATCGTCGCACAAAGATCGTAAAGGCGGGGATTAAGGAATTCCGTATTGAAGACGTAATCCCTGACAGTGAAACCATCGTCATGATGACGAAGGACGGTTACATTAAGCGTGTAGCCCCTGAAACCTTCAAGGCACAGGCGCGTGGTGGAAAAGGAGTTGCGGGACTTACCACTAAGGAAGAGGATGTCGTTGAAACAGTGTTTTCAACTTCAACCCACCAAGATTTGTATTTCTTTACGACTCGCGGTCGCGTATTTAAGTTGAAGGCCTATGAATTACCAGAAGCAAGTCGTACCGCAAAGGGGCAAGCTATGGTGAACTTCCTTCAATTAGCGCCAGGGGAACGCGTTTCTACCTTCATGTCGTCTAGCGATTTGGCGGGCAAGAAATACATTGTAATGGTTACCACTTCTGGAACTATTAAGAAGTTGGCGATTACCGAATTCGAGAATGTACGTCGTAGCGGAATCATTGCGATCAAATTGAATGACGGTGATTCGCTTGAATGGATTCACGCAACAACCGGTGAAGATAATATTATTATGGTGACCGCCATGGCAATGTCGATTCATTTCAATGAAAAGGACGTGCGTCCAATGGGTCGCCTCGCGGCAGGAGTTCGCGGAATTAAGCTCAAGGGTCAAGACGTTGTGGTTGGACTTGGTGTTGTAAACAAGCAAGAAATTAAGGA